>JBIKMD010000815.1:0-3327 GCA_044359465.1 Myxococcota bacterium | reverse complement strand
GCTACTGATGTTCTCTTTTGCGCTCGGACCAGAGATCAAAATCATGCGCGCGAATGCCGGGGGTTACCTGTGGCTCGCGTTGTTCTTTGCGAGCGTGCTTGCGCTCTCTGAATCGTTTCGCGTCGAAGGTGAAAACCGAGCGCTCGAAACGGTGCTCACGGCGCCAACAGATGCGCGCGCAGTGTACCTTGGCAAGGCGCTCGCGAATGCCGTGCTTCTACTTTTGCTCGCGGTGATTTTGGTGCCTGTCATGTTCGCGCTCTACGACGTCACTCTGTCTGAGATGTCGCTTGGGCGCTTGGCGCTCGTGCTCGCGCTGGGCTCTTTTGCCGTCGCCGCACCTGGCACCTTGGTCGCCGCCATCAGCACGAACGCCAAGTCCAAAGACCTGTTGCTTCCTGTTTTGCTGTTTCCCCTGCTCGTGCCGGTTTTGCTTGGCGCCGTGAAAGCGACCGGCCTCGCCCTCAATGGTGACCCCATGGGAGACGGCGGAACCTGGCTAGCCTTGCTGGTCGCCTTCAATGTGGTCTATTGGCCTCTTGGTTTCGTGTTGTTTCCCTCGGTGGTCGAAGAATGAAAGCCCTACAGGTTGCGTTTCTCGTGCTCGGCATCGTGCTTCTCGGCATTGGCGAGTACCTTGGTTTGTTCTGGGCGCCGCCGGAGATGGCGATGGGTGATGTCATGCGCATCATCTACGTGCACGTTCCCGCGGGCTGGATAGCGCTCGTCACCTACACGGTGAGCGCAGGTGCGAGCATTCATTATCTGATTCAGAAATCGCCGAATTCAGACCTGTTGGCCGAGGCAGCCGCCAAGGTTGGTGTGGTTTACAACGCGATTTCGCTCGCCACCGGCATGCTGTGGGCCAAGCCAACCTGGGGCGTGTATTGGTCTTGGGATCCACGCTTGTCGTTCACGCTCATCATGTTCCTTACCTATCTGGCCTACTCGGCGCTGCGGCGTTTCATTGATGATTCGGATAAACGCGCGCAGTGGTCTGCGGTCTACGGCATCGTTGCGTTCGTCAATCTGCCCCTCGTGTACTACAGCGCCAACTGGTTTCGCAGCTTGCACCAGCCGCATTCCACGCCCCAGACCGTTGATGCAGCCATGCGCCTACCGCTGCGAATCAATGCTTTCGCATTTTTGTTTTTGATGATTTGTTTCGTGTGGCGACGCTTTCAGCTCCTCAAATCGGAAGCCCAAAGCAACAACGCGCCGCCGCCGGTGAACCCATGATCTACACTTGGCTGGTCAGTGATGTAGGTTCCGGCGTGCTCGAAGGGCACTGGTCCTTCGTCTGGGCTTGTCACGCGCTCGCGCTGGGCACGCTCGCTGGTTACGGCGTGTTTCTCGCCCTAAAAAAGCCGAAGAGGTGAATGTATGGAAAATCGTACACGCTTGTTGGTTGGTGCCGCCATCGTGTTGATGCTCGGGTCGCTCGCGTATGTTTCGTGGGGCAGTCTGGGCGAAAACTTGGTGTACTACTGGACGCCGAGTGAAACGCTGGCGAAAGCGAGCAACATCGCTGGCAAACAATCGACCGTGCGTCTTGGCGGCGTGGTGCAACCCGGCAGCATGAAGTGGGATGCACAAAAGCTCGAGCTGCAGTTCCGCATTGCCGATGGCCCGGAGCAAGATGCCAAGACGATTCTCGTGGATTCGAAAGGCGCGCCGCCGCAGATGTTTCGTGAAGGCATTGGCGTCATTGTTGAAGGGCAGCTCGCCGCCGACAATGTGTTCCACTCGGATCGAGTCATGGTGAGCCACTCGAATGAATACAAGCCGCCGGCGCAAGGCCAAGCGGAGTCCGGTTACGGCAGCAACAGCGTGACGAAATGAGTCCCCGCACATCGAGCGGCGCAGCAGCAACGCGCAGCATCGGAGGTCTCTCATGAGTGCGTCCCTGGTTGGTCAAGGGTTCATTCTCGGCGCGCTCGTCAGCGCGGCTTTCGGTTCGCTGTCTGCGTTTGCGCTCAGTCGGCGCGGTGATCCAAGGGGGCAACGCTTTGCGGTGCTCGCGGCGATCGCTTTTTTCGTGTGCATGCTCGGCGCGAACCTCATCATGGTGAACGCGCTCGTCACTCACGATTTCAGCGTGAAGTACGTGGCGCAAGTGGGCTCGCGTGCGACGCCGCTCCTGTTTCGCGTTGTGTCGTTGTGGTCGGCGCTAGAGGGATCGATTCTTTTTTGGGGCTTGATTCTCGCCAGCTACATCGCTGCCTTCGCCACGCGTTATCGCAAACACGATGCGCGATTCATTCCGTACGCCGTTGGCACCATGCTTGCGGTTGGTGTGTTCTTCTCGTTCTTGATCGCGGGTCCTGCCACACCTTGGACCGAGTTGATTCCGCCGCCGCCAGATGGCCCAGGTCCTAACCCGCTGCTGCAGAATCACATCCTCATGGTGATTCATCCGCCGATTCTTTACTTGGGCTACGTGGGCATGACCGTGCCCTTTGGCGTAGCGATTGGCGCGCTCGTCAGCGGTGAATTTTCCGAACGCTGGATGGCGCCGCTGCGCCGCTGGACCATGATCGGCTGGGGCTTTTTGAGCTGCGGCATCATCATGGGTGCCTGGTGGGCGTACGCGGTGCTTGGTTGGGGTGGCTACTGGGCGTGGGATCCAGTGGAGAACGCGTCTTTCCTTCCGTGGCTCACTGCGACCGCGTTCATTCACGCCACCATCATCGAAGAGCGCCGGCACATGCTCAAGGCGTGGACACTGAGCCTCGCGCTTGCCACCTTTGCGCTGACGATTCTTGGCACCTTCATGACCCGCAGCGGCGTGTTCAACTCCGTGCACTCGTTCACGCAGTCAGACATTGGGCCCACGTTTCTCGTCTTCATTGTGGTCATCTTACTGGTGAGCATGGTGCTGCTCTCACTGCGCAGCCACCTCCTCGTATCGAGCGGACGCATTCAGTCCGTGGTCTCTCGCGACGCCGCCTTTTTTCTGAACAACTTGTTGTTCGTTGCGCTCACGTTCACGGTGCTGCTTGGAACCTTGTATCCGCTCATCGCCGAAGCCGTACGCGGCGTGAAGGTGAGCGTAGGTGAGCCGTATTTCAATCGCATGTCTGTGCCCATGGGCATCGCCATCTTGTTTTTGATGGGCGTGGGACCAGCGCTTCCTTGGGGGCAGGCGACCAAAAACAGTCTACGGCAGCTGCTGGTACCTGTCTCGACCATGGCCGGCGTGCTCATCACGTGTTTTGCGCTTGGGTTTCGCTCGGGTCCTGCGCTGGTCACCTTTGGTCTTGCCGGCTTTGCTGGTGCCGTGACTTTGCGTGAGATGCTGCTGCCGATTTTTGTACGCATCAAAGA
>JBIKMD010000814.1:0-3332 GCA_044359465.1 Myxococcota bacterium | reverse complement strand
AGGCGACGAAGAGCTACGAGTACTTTGGCGAGAGGTACTTGACCGATGGGCTGCGTCCGAATGCCAGAGAGGGCTTTGCTGGCTACGCGCGCGTCGAAGAGTGCGAGCAAGAGAGTGGCGTGTTGACCAATCGTCATTTCTCGTACTCCCAAGTGCCACGTGGCCTCGCAGAGCGCGAGGAAGTGTTCGTCGACAACACGGACTTTGGGCTAACGCTCGAGTGGCGCTTCATCGACGACACATCACCCGCGGTGCCGCTGACCGTGCCCGTCCTGAAGTCGTGCGGGAAAGCAGACAAACTGCTGCGAGTCACGCAACCGACGTTCGCGACCACGGAGCTAACAGCCGCGGCAGGTCGCAGATATCGGCGCACGCTGTCCGTTGGCACCACCACTGATTCCTACTTATTCAGCTCGGTGCTCGGTGGCTCGCCTACTGCGCAGCGTTACGAAACCCCAGTTCGCACCGCCACACGAACGGAGTACTTGCCGGGAACCACGCTACCTTCCGTCGTGTACGCCGATGGGGATGTGTTCGACTCGACGGATGACAAGGTCGTCACCTACACCTACGATGTCTTCACGTCCGACGCTCTGTACTCTTCGCGACTCCGCTCGCAAACGACGACGACGGCGGATCTTGGACAAGTCGCCAAAGTGCAGCTCACGTACGACGACAATCAGCGCGTGAAGACGAAGACCACATGGGCATCCGCTGCCGAGCCCCTGACCGAGCAGCTCGGCTACGACGACTTCGGCAACGTGACCAAACACATCTCGCCATCCGGCCGAACCAGCGTGAGCTGCTATGACCGCTTTGCGCTCTATCCCATCATTGCGCAGGGCCCTGATGGCTCACGCATCGAAACCGTAGTGGATTACGCCACCGGGCAGGCGCTCGAGACGCGTGGTCCGGTGGGCCTCGCCACCACCGCGGTGCAATGCCCCACCTATGACCAGGAGCGGGAGCCATCGTTCACACCGCGTCGCACGGATCCCATCGAGCTAGACAAGGTTCAACGCGAGCATGTTCCAAATCGCGAGGTCAGCGTTCCACAAGTCACCGGTTTTGGTGGTTCTGGAGGTGGCTTCTCGAGCCCGGCGATGCCACCGGAATTCACCGAGCATCCGCACTCTATCGATCGTTTGCCAACGGTGACGTCTGCCGTTCGTCCCCTGCAGCGCGATCGCCGGGGGCTTTGGCCATCCTACGTTTTGGAACCGCATCCGCTCGAGCGCGATACAGCAACACTGCCGCCACCGCCGAGCAGCGCCCGCACCTTCACGGCGTATACGAGCCAAACGATCTACGACGGCCTCGGGCGTTTGCTCAGCACGCTGGGCGTGAGCGCGCGCAACGAAGACGGCACCTTCGTCGTCGTTGAGCTTGCACGCGCGCGCTATACGACGAGCAGTATGGGCACTCGCGTCTCGCAGTGGTCATCTCTCGCGACGAGCGGTGGCCTCGACTTGATGAACGCACGTGAGAGCGAAACGGCGACCGACGCGTGGGGACAAACGCGGCAAAGCTGGGTGGCAGTGGAGCGTGACGCGAGCGGAGCGCTTCCGCGAGTCAACCGTCAAACATTGTCCTACGACGACTTTGGTGCCCTGGCCACGCAGGCGCCGAGCCCCACGAGCGACTGGCTGCGCGTCGAGCAAGGCATCGTCGCTCGCGACGGATTGTTGCGTCCCTTGACCATGCGTAGCGCAGATGGACAAATCGCCACGCGCTCGACGTCAGTATCCGTCACTGACGGCCGACTCTCCGTTGTCTCTCGTACGACGGATCCAGAAGGCATGGTCGAAGAGAGCGCGAACGATCCGTTTGGTCGCCCACTGTGGACGCGCAGCTACACGCAGCGCGGCTTCGGTGCCGTGGGTGATGCCATCCAAACCAGCTTCAAGAGCGATTCGCTCGGGCGCGTCACGCAGGTGACCGATGCGGATGGGCAAGTGCATCGCATGACATACGATTGGTTCGGACGAGTCAAAACGAGCGAGCTCGTGAGCCCACTGAGCGGCGCTCCAGTGAAAAAACGGACTTTCGTCTACGATCTGGACGGAGCCTTGGTCCTCGAAGAGGACCGCGACGCAAATGGAGAAGCACAGGTCACTGCTTACGTGCGCGACAGTGCGAGCGGACGCTTGCTGCAGAAGCTCAACCCTGCGGTGTCTGCGCCGCTTCCGGGCTTTGGCTCCGTCTTCTATACATACATCCTCGACGCCCAGCAGGACGGGTATGGCCAGGTGAAGCGCCAATGTGCGCCTATCGGTTGCGTGGAGATGACGTACGACGGCGCGCAACGCGTGAAGACGCGCGACCATAAGGTCGATGTGATGGTGGGTGGCTCGCGTCTGCAAGACCAGTACGGTTTCGCATTTCTCTACAATGTAGAGGGCAGCGTGAAGAAAATCACGTTCAGGACGACGCCAGAACACTATTCAGGCACGGCCGCGCCGCCTTCGTTCGACTTCATTTACTCGAACACTGGCCGTCTGACCGACGTTTTCTCGGGCGCGCTTCAGCTCGCGCACATGGAGCACTTGCTGTCGGGCCACATGCATACGCGCACCGACGCGTTTGGTGGTACCGAGCTGCGCTCGTTCACGCTCAACGGACAGTTGCGCAACATCACACTGATGACGCAGGGCTACGGAGGCCCAGTCACGGAGTGGGAGCAAACGCTCGGCTACTATCGCAACGGCTTGCCCGAGACGTCGGCGCTGCGTCCACGCATCGAGACTGCGTATGACGAGCCGACGCGCACGAGCCGCTACGGCTACGACGGCGCGGGCCGCTTGAAGTCGGTGACGGGTGGCTGGGGCTATTCGAACGATGTGACGTATTACAGAAACGGTTCGCGTATCGACAAGGTGAATGAAAACGTCCTCGGCAACGCGAGCATGCTCACCTACCGCTATGACGACCCACGCTTCGTCACGGCGCTCACGTCGCAAGTGAACACCACGAGCGGCGAGGCCCGGCACACCATCGCCTATCGCGCCGACGGAGCGATCTCGTCGTTCGACAGCATGCCCGAGAAGGCCGACCCGTTTGGTGTCGTGCGCCAAGTGGGCAGCGAAGAGGCGCTTACGGACGTGGATGAGAATCGTACGCACTTCTTTGATGGCTACGGCAACTTGTACGCGACTGCCGACGGGCTCCTCGACATCGTCTACAAGAAAGCCGGCGCCAGCTTCCAGCGCCAATCGACCGAACGTCTGGCTTCGGTTTCTGGCCAACCCTTCGCGCGCGTGAACGACTATGGCGGCGTGCGGTTGATGCATCGCGATGCGCAAGGAAGCGTCGTCGTCAGTCGCGGCGAGCCG
>JBIKMD010000813.1:0-3338 GCA_044359465.1 Myxococcota bacterium | reverse complement strand
CCAGAATCTGAATCGAATTGCGCACAATCTGAACGATGCGTGCGTTTTCCTGATCTTCAATGAGGCGACGCAGCGCCGGAATGGCCCTGGCATCGCCCGCTTCAGCAAGCGACAGAGCGGTCACGCCGCGCACGTAGATGTCTTCGTCGGTCAGCGCCTGCACGAGCACACGTTGCGCCTCTTCACCGCCAACGACGCCGAGGAACTTCAGCGCCCGCGCGCGCCCAAAACGCTCCTCGCCCTTTTGCGCATCATGGAGAAGCTCGCGGACGGGCAGCTTGTCTTTCAGACGGCGGAGCTGCTCACGAATGGCACGCCGAAGCTCGTCGCTCTCGAGCTCTTCTTCGTAAGCATCCATCAGAATCGCGATGGCCTTCTCGTCGCCGCCCTGCCCCAAATCACCGAGCAGTTGCGAAGCCTTCATCCGCACGCTGAGCTTGGGAGAATCGAGACCGAGGCGCAGCAGCTCGACTTTCGCGGAGGGCGCCAGCCCAGCGAGTGTTTGCTGTACGACGAACACGATGCGCTCATTGTCGCCAAGCGCCTCAATCAAACGCAAACGGGCGCGGTCGTCTTGCCACTGCGCAATGATGGCGATCGCTTCGAGGCGTGTCTCTACGTCGCTCGTGCCGCTCGCTTGCGCGAGCTCTGGCCAAGCAGCCTCTTTATCGAAGCGGGTCAGCGCACGGCGGGCCTCCGCGCGTACGTCCTCGTCTTCGTCACTAGCCGCCACCAGGAGCAGCGGTTGAATCGCAGCCACCATGCCCAGGTTCGCAAGCGCACCGCAGGCAGCGCCGCGTACCGTGTAGTGCTCGTCACGCAGAGATTCGAGGAGCGCCGGCGTGGCGCGGGCGTCTTTTGAACGGCCGAGCTTGACCGCAGCCTGGAGACGAATCTTGAACGACGGGTCGTGCTGCAGGGAATCGATCAAGACGGCGACCCGGTCTTGCTCGGCCGCTTCGATGCCAACACTCAGCGGGCCAAAGGCCAACGGCTGAAACGTGGCGAACGATGTGATCACGCAGACGACTGCAGCATGACTAACGTTCAAGGGAAACCTCCACGTGGCTCCTAAAAAGTTAGCACGGGTCTTTCTTCCTGTCGCGAATACTGGCTAAGCGCCCGCCTGGAGGGACTCCCCCATGCGTATACAACATGTAGTTTATGCAGTGCTCTTGCTGAGCGCTTGCAATACCGAAACGGATCCTACGAAACCAGCGTACTGGCTGGACCGCTTGGAGGACGACAAACAGCGCGAAGACGCCGTGCGCAAGCTTGGCGAAATGAAGGAAAAAACAGCCGTTCAGCCGCTGATCAAGCTGGCCAAAGAGAACGAAAAAGTGCGGCCACTGGTGGCGCAATCACTGGGGATGATTGGTGACAAGTCCGCAGCCGCGGACATCATTAGTTGGATCGACGTTGAGGCTGCGACCGGAAGCGACGAGCCAACGCGTTTGAAGCACCGCATCAATGAACGCGCAGTGGGCGCTCTCGCCGAGCTCAAAACGCCCGAAGCGAGCGACATCATCACCAAGCTATACGCCAAAACGCGCGACAATAACGTTCGCCTCGCCACCGTCCGCGCCATGGGCACCATCCAAGACAAAAAATTCGTGCCCATGCTGTCTGATGTCGTCGAACAAGACGACAACATGTTCATGAAACGCGTGGCGGCCGAAGCGCTAGGTGACATTGGTGATGTGGGAGGCGTACCTGCGCTGATCTACGGCATGTACTACGAAAAAGGCGCCTCGATTTATCCCCAGGCGTCGTTCTCGATTTTCCAAGTAGGTGAACCAGCCGTGGCAGCACTGGTTGCCACGCTCGATGGCAAAAACCCCAAAGTGAAGAAGCTCGCCGAGGAGAAGAACTTCGTTGAGGGCGCCGTTGAGGTGAAGATCGTCGAAGTGCTGGGTGATCTCAAAGCAAAGAGCACGGAAGATCGCCTGATCAAGCTTTGGGATTCCATCAAGAACCCGATGACCCAGCCACTCGTGCGTCGCAGCGTGGCCATGGCCCTCGCGAGTATGGGGAGCCAAAAGGCCGTGCCCTTGCTCATCAAGAACGCGAGTGAACCTGCGAGCGACCTTCGCCAGTTCTACGTTGACGCGCTCAATGAGCTCTCGAGCACCACCGCCCTCCCCGCACTACTAGCAGCGGCAAAAGCAGGCGAAGATCTAGAAGGCAGAAAGGCCGCTTACGTTGCTTACACGCGTCTTGCACCAGGCAGCGAGCTTACAAACGCCACTGCCGCCGCCAAGGGCAACGAAGTGTTCACCAAAGAGCTCGTTCGCGTCACCGCGGCCAAAGAATGCGGCGAAACGGTGGATTGCTGGGTCACCAAGCTCAAAGACAAAGACGCCAAAGTGCGCGACCGCGCCGCTTACGCGCTTGGCCGCCTGGGCGACAAAAAAGCCGCACCCGCACTCGCTGCAGCCGTTAAAGACGATGCACTCGAAGCTCGCGCCGCTGCCATCTGGGCGCTCAGCCGCGTGGGCACCAAGGCGGAGGTGCCAGCGCTCGAAAAGATCTTTAGCGAAGAAAAAGGCAAGTTGTTTTACGTCCGCGTGAATGAGTACCTCAAACGGCTCATCGTCAACCTCAAGCGAAGCTAACCCATCCTAATAGTTTGCAGGTCCCCGGTCGCTGAGCCACATTGTGGTGAGTGCAGCCGCGTCTCCCAGTCGTCTTGATCGTGCTCGATGGTTTTGGTCTGCGAAAAGAACGCAGCGCCAATGCCATTGCCTTGGCGCGTACGCCCTTCTTCGACCGGCTTCGCGCCGAGTATCCCTACACCGAGCTTCAGGCGAGTGGTCTCGAAGTGGGCTTACCACCGGGCGAAATGGGCAACAGTGAAGTGGGCCACCTGAACCTGGGCGCCGGCCGGATTGTCTACCAAGACGTCACACGCATCACACGCGCCGTTGAAACGGGGGACTTTTTCGCCAACACCCAGCTCAAGTCGACCCTGCAATCCGCGAGGCGAAACACGCTCCACTTAGCAGGACTAGTAAGCGACGGCGGCGTGCACAGCAGCCTCGAGCACTTACAAGCGCTGCTCAAAGCGGCGGCCGAGTTTGGCGCGCGGCGCGTGTTTATTCATGCCTTCACCGACGGCCGCGATACGCCGCCAAAGAGTGCGCTCACCTACCTGCGTCAAATCGAAAACCTGTGTTTGAAATTCGGCGTGGGCGAAGTGGCGAGTGTGACGGGCCGCTTCTTTGCGATGGACCGAGACAAACGTTGGCAGCGCACCCAGCGCGCCTACCAAGCCATGGTGCGGGGTAGTGGCCAAGGCGTACGGATGGCGAGCTCTGCAGAGAAGGCCGTTGCCCAGG
>JBIKMD010000812.1:0-3340 GCA_044359465.1 Myxococcota bacterium | reverse complement strand
GGACTTCCAACCGAGCACCAGCGTGAGCGCGTCTTCGGTCTCGTCATTCCAGCGCATCTCCATGCCACGCAGCTCGTAAAGCTTCCTCGCTTGACGCTGGCGGTTACCCATGAACCCCGCCGGCGATTGGGCTCTGGAGTACGCGAGGAACGCGTCCCACGTAGGAAAGAGCGTAAAGTCGACAGTGGGCGAACACTGAAAACCGGAATGCGCTGGCATGCTGAGCCATTCTTGAGCGCTGACTTTGCCATGGGAGACCGCAGGTAAAAACGGACCAGAGGCGGCCGAAGCGTCGTTGCAGGGCTCCAAGAAGTCCATGAACGGAAGCCAAGGCACAGTCTTCTCCGGTTTCAGGCCATGGCGCTCAAGGACGAGCATTTTGTAAGTATTTCCGCCAACTTGGCGCGCTTCTATGCGCCGCGGGCGACCAGGAAAGAACGCGTCCGCAACGGCAAAGAGATAGGCTTCGGACGAGAACACGTTCATGGTGCGTGGTTATCGCGCAACCCCGTGCTGCAGTCCCTCAAAAGTGGCTCGTCGTCGCGCTGGTTTAATGACGTAGCAGGACCACCAGGGCGAATCCCAGCGCAGCGACAAAGGGTGCCGTGAGCCCATCGCTGTCATGCTCACGTACGAACAGGTGCGAGCCCCCTATGTACAAGAAGGCCCCAGCAACCACTGCCAGCGCGTACGCCATGAAGGATGAGGGCAGTGGCATGACGGTGGCCACCAGCGCACCGATCAGCGGAGCGAGCGCAATCAGAATGATGAAAAACACCGTGCGTGGGCGGCTTTGGCCATCGCGCATGAGGATACTCACGGTAGACAGACCGTCTGCGAAGTTATGGAACAGCACCGCGAGCCCTACCGCTTCCATGGTGTGACCACTCGCTGCGCTAGCGGTGACGATGACTGAGCCATCTACGAGCCGGTGGGCGAATAACAACAGTGCGCCAATCACGCCCAAAACCCGAGGTTCTTTAGGCGCATGGCGATGGTGCTCGTGCCCTGCTTCGTGGCGTTCAGGGACCGCCATGTCCAAGAGATAAAAGAGCAAAAAACCTAGCCCAGCCAGATGCAGCACGGTCTGATGCGCGTCGCTAGTGCCCAGGCGCTCGTGCTCGAGGACGAAGGCCTCAGGGAGCAAAGTCACCACGGCTGCGGCAATGAGAACCCCCGAGCTGAATGCCGTGATCCACTTCATTCGGTGGGTGAACTTGAGCGCAAAAAAGCCGCCGGCCCCGGTAAGGAGCAGGCTGGTCGCCAGAATGCCGAGCACGAGGGAGTTCAAAACGAGGCGCGCTTACACCACTGAGAGGTGCCTGAGATAGGGTCTATCGACTTCGAGCTGTTTTTGGTCCTGAAGGCTCTCTTTTGGTCTTAGGCAAGCCAAGGACGCTGCCCACGAACAGGGTTGTGAGCTGCTCGGCTAAAACGTCCGCGTCATGCGTTTGCAGGCGCCCATGCAAACGGCGACTGAGCCACAATGCAGCGAGGCCGTGTACGAGCGCCCAAGCCGCCACCGCAACCGTCTCTGAATCGCGTTTGCCGAGACGTCCCTCTTTGTCGATCGCGTCGACGCATTGTTTGAGTATGTTGAACGCTGCATCACTCGCTGCAACAAACGCGCGATCTTTGTGGTCGACGAGGTCGGAGCGAAACATCACTTCGAAATACTCGGGGTGGGCCACGGCAAAACGCACATAACCCCGGCCAATCGCGCGCAAGCGTTCACGCGAATCCGTTAACTTCTCCGCCTGCACGCTACGTTCGGTATCAGCGGCCAACTTGGCAAAGCCTTCAGTCGCAAACGCCGTGAGCAGGATCTGTTTGGACGAAAAGTGATGCGCGGGCGCGCCGTGAGAGACACCAATGCGCCGTGCAACTTCGCGCAGCGAAACGTTCACCACTCCCGTTTCGCGAATGATCTGCGCAACGCCATCGAGCAGCGCGGTGCGTAGATCACCGTGATGATAGACGCCCGTCTTTTTCATCTTGCGCCGCCCCTAGCACCGCGTAAAGTGCGGCACCATGGCCACCATTTTTTCGAGAATCATTGCCGGCGAGATTCCTTGTCACAAAGTCTACGAAGATGAACACGTGCTCGCGTTCTTAGACGTCATGCCCCTCGCGGAGGGACACACGCTGGTGATTCCCAAAGAGCCGGCTCCATACCTAGATGAGCTGTCGGATGACGCGGCGGCGGCCATTGGGCGCGTCCTGCCACGCATCGCACGCGCGGTGATGAAGGCGACTGGCACCAAGGCCTATAACGTGTTGCAGAACAACCGCCCCGAGGCTCACCAAGCGGTGTTCCATGTGCACTTTCACATCATTCCTAAGCCCAACGCGGATCAGGGCCTTGGAATTGAGTGGCCTGCGGGGAAGCTGGACCACGCGGTGGCACCGGCATTACTCGACAAGATCCGCGCACAGCTCGCTTGAAGCAAACAACATTGCACAGCTCGTCATTCTGGCGAGCGTCCGTCATCCATGTGATTGGCCGGCGCTCTCTAGCGGCCTAAGCCGCGACGGTCTTCTCGCGACGCGCGCGAATCTCTTGCGCCAGCGTGTGCGCTTCCATTGCGTCCCCAAGCGCGGCATTCGCGGCGTCGGCATTCCCAGCCGCAAGCGCCAACTTGGCCTGCATCAACGCATCCTCTGCCTTTGCAAGCACACGGCGCAAACGAAGATTGTAGCCGTCTTCCGAAGAGCTCGAGAGGTGCAAAGCGTCGAGGAAAGCGTGTTTCATGGGGCGCAGGTCACCACGGAGCAGCAGATCGGTCAAAAAAACGGCGTCATCCTTTTGTCTGTGCAGGGACCTTCTCTGCACGCCACAACCAATACAGACCAAAGACGAGCACGAGCACAGAGAAACCACCGCAGGCTGCGCCCCAGAACCAATACGGCAGAAATAAAGCCTCGCTCATGTGAGCGACGTCTGAGGGCATGTTTCCTTGCGCCGTCTGGGCCACCGGAGTGAACAAGTAGTCACCGCGGGAATAGACGCTGAGCGCGAGTTGGACGCCCACGAATACGAGCAGACCTTGGGACAAACGCGCGCCGCCTTTGATCGACGCCAGCAAACAAAGCAGCGCGGCGCCGGCAATGAACAGAATGCCAAAGAGGTTGCGTACCACTAGCACGATGATCAAGACGGCAATGACGCCGAGCACGAACAAGGCCGCACGCGCGAGCTTCTGTGAGCGGCCCATGATGAAACAAAACAAGGCGGCGATAGCCGGGCCAACCAGCCCGCCAGCCGAGATCAATGCGCTGGCGATGCGTCCGGTTGATGCGGTGTGTGCAACGCCTGAACCATCGCTCCACATCTCGAACG
>JBIKMD010000811.1:0-3341 GCA_044359465.1 Myxococcota bacterium | reverse complement strand
CCGTGACTGTCGAAGGCGAGAAAGTCGGCGATACGGCCGAGCTCCAACGCAACGAAGATCCGCGCATCCCAGAGATGACGGACAAGTTGCTCGAGCGCAAACGTGTCGTCACTCAGCTCATGGGTGCAGACAAGTTCAAGGGCCAGATCATCATCCAGGCTGACGGCGAGATCGACTTCAAGCTGATCAAGAAGGTGATGTACTCGGCAACTGAAGCTGGTTACGGCGCGTTCCAATACGCAGTCGTATCGACCGGCGGCGGCGCGCCTCCACCAGGCGAAGGCCACGGCGAGTAAACGCGTTTCGCAAACGAACGAAAAGGGCCGGATGCCGCAGGGTATCCGGCCCTTTTTTCGTTAAAAGCCTAAGGCTTGGGCGAGATGATCGCGGCACAGCGCTTGCGCATCATTCTTGTCGCGTCGCTCGCGGGCGCAGTACTCGCACTCGCTCGCCGCACCAAACGCTTTCTCGTTTCTCACACCCTGATTGAGCACACGCATCTGCTCTTCTGGTGTCTCACTTGCCGTGCGTGAGGCATCGAATTTTCCCGAGTGCTTGAGGTTACGGGCTTTGTCTTCAATGTCTTTGCGGCTCATGCGAGCACCGTCATGTTGTCGATGAGGCGTGTCTTGCCAACAAAGATCGCACCGATGCCGCGCGTAGGCGCTGCAATCGGATCATGTGTTTTGAGCGACTGTGCATCCACGAGCTCCAGGTAGTCGAGCCGCACGCCAGGCGCACTCGAAACGACGTCTCGGCCTTGCTGGAGCAAACGCTGCAGCGAACGTTCACCTGTTTGCGCAGCGGTGTGCATCGCATCGAGCGCGCGCTTGAGTACGAGCGCGGTCTGCCGTTCGCCTGGGGAGAGAAACACGTTGCGGCTCGACATGGCGAGTCCGTCTGGTTCGCGCATGGTTGGCACGCCAACGATTTGCACGGGCACGCTCAGGTCGCGCACCATGACCCGAATCACGGCAAGCTGTTGAAAATCTTTCTCACCGAAGAAGGCCGCGGTGGGCTGTGCCAGCATCAGCAGCTTGAGCACCACCGTGGTCACGCCGCGAAAATGCGTGGGCCGGCTGGCGCCGCAAAGACCCTGCGTCGCCTCGAGCACCTCCACCTGCGTTTGAAAGTCTGCCGCATAAAAAGCCGAAGCATCGGGCGCAAACACGATGTCCGCACCAGCCGCTGCGCATTTCTTCAAGTCGCCTTCGAGATCACGCGGATAACGCGCGAGATCTTCGTTTGGTCCAAACTGCTTTGGATTCACGAAGATTGAAACCGCAACCACATCTGTTTGCGCGCGGGCCGCGTGCATCAAGGCTTGGTGACCAGCGTGCAGAAAACCCATGGTCGGTACAAAGCCCACCCGTAGGTTGCGGGCTCTGTAACCAAGCATCAACGTCTGAAATTCACTGGGATCTTTGACGAGTCGCATGACACCCAAAAAAGACGGAGCGGGTACGTTTAGGAAACGGTACCTGACCCCATTTCATTCAAACAGGAACGCCGTAGAGACCGCTGATCTCGGCATCAATGTCAGACGCTTCGAGCTCACCGGGTTTTTCGTCTTTGCGCGTGCGCACAACACGCATGGTCTTACTGTGGAAGGTTTGTTCTTCGCCGGGAAACGCCGCGCCGCGCACTTCCGAGATATAGGACTTGGTAGCCTCGGCAATCGTGCCAGCAAGATCTGCATAACGTTTGACGAACTTGGGTTTGAAGTCCGAGATCATGCCGAGCAAGTCATAGCTCACGAGAATTTGGCCGTCGCAATTGACGCCTGCGCCAATGCCAATCGTGGGAATGCTGAGCGCGCGCGTGATGTCCGCAGCGAGCTCCGCAGGAATTGCTTCCATGACTATCGCGTAACAACCAGCCTGCTCGAGCGCGAGCGCGTCGTCGAAAAGCTTCTTGGCTTTGTCTTCGTCTCGTCCCTGCACCATGAACCCGCCAATGCGGTGCACGGCCTGCGGCGTAAGACCAATGTGACCCATCACCGGAATGCCGGCGCGCCAAATCTTCTGCACCACCGGTGCGAACTCGGCCCCGCCTTCGAGCTTCACGCTGGCGGCGCCGCCTTCTTGAATCATGCGTCCCGCATTTCTAAGCGCTTCGTCTTCGGAGCCTTGGTAGCTCATGAAGGGAAGGTCGCCGACGATGTGCGCTCGCTGAACGCCCCGAGCCACAGCGCGCGTGTGATACACCATCTCGTCCATGGTCACAGGCAGCGTGGTCTTTTGCCCCTGCACCACCATGCCGAGCGAATCGCCCACCAAGATGGCATCGATACCCGCCTGATCGAAGAGTCGACCAAAGGTGGCATCGTAGGCGGTGACCATGGCGATACGTTCGCCGCGCGCCTTCATTTGTTTGAGCGTGTGAATGGTGACAGGTTTTTGTGGTGACTCACTCATGGGTCCCTCCGTCTCGGGCTCTCAGCTCCAAGCGGCACTGCACTAACGATCCTCGGCACCGAGCGTGTGATGGATGCGACGCAAACTGCTGTCGCTCCGCACGAAAGGCACGTTGCTTTGAGTCTATGCGCTCGCCGCAAATCCTACAAGGCTGCCGCTACAACGCGCTCTACAAGCCACTTTTCGAATTGACAGAGTACGAGTGGCCATATATGGTCATTCTTTGCCCTTATCGATTTAATTCGAGGTGAGCTGCATGGGACCGCGAACGCCGAAGCCGGATCAGCAGATTTTCCACGTTGGGATGTTGAAGGTTGTCTTGCAGCTCAAGCGCGAGCCAAGCCGCAACATCGAAGAAGTCGCCAGCGAAGTCGCCACCAACATGAAGCTCGATGACCTCGGCTTCAAGCGCTTCCTCGCGCACTACATGCCCGCATTTGTGAAGACTACGGCCACCGTCCGCTAACGCGTCATCGCTGCTGCGCTGAGTATCGCCTCACTGCAGCAAGGAACGTATCGGGACTCACAGTCTCTGCGCGTCTCTCTGCCGCCACGCCTTCCGCTGCAAGCGCGTCGAGCATGGGCTCGCCATACTGACGTAGCGCATTGCGAAGCGTCTTCCTGCGCTGTTGAAATGCAGACTTCACAACGTCGATGAACACCTGGTCTGCGCCTTCAATGCCCTCACGCACGCGCCAATGCAGCACGGCCGAGTCCACTTTGGGCGCAGGGTGAAACGCACCCGCAGGTACGACGAACAGACGTTTCACATCCGCGACAGCCCCAATCAAGACACTCAGCAGTCCGTACGTGCGTGAGCCGGGCGGCGCAGCAATGCGGTCAGCGACTTCTTTTTGAACGAGGAGTGCCACCTGACGACACACGGCTTTGTGCTCGAGCAACGAGAAGATAATCGGGCTCGTC
>JBIKMD010000810.1:0-3342 GCA_044359465.1 Myxococcota bacterium | reverse complement strand
ATCACGCTCAACGGCGAAGACGCTGGAACCGTTGAAGTGTCTGCTTGCAGTAGCGCAACGCCGGAGTTGTTTGTGTGGGTCGTTGCGGCGTGGGTCTTCGGATTCGGGCGTCGTCGAGTGAAGGGGCGGCGTACGACGCGAGCCCCGATCAGCGCGACGCGATGAGTGTCAGCAATTGCTCGGCAATGGCCGCCTTGGTTTCCACTTCGGTCTGCAGCACCACGCCCGTTTCATCGTAAACGGTAATCCGATTGTCGTCGGAATCCATGCCAATACCGGCAGCAGACACGTCATTCGCCACAATCAAATCCAGCCCTTTTTTTGCGAGCTTCTTGCGTGCGTTCTCTTCGACATCATGGGTCTCTGCGGCAAACCCTACGAGGAGCGTTTTGCGTTTGAGCTTGGCGATGCTGGCGATGACATCCGGATTCTCTGTCAGCGCAAGGCTCGGGTTGCTGCCAAGGTCTTTCTTCTTGAGCTTTTTCTTTGCGGGCTTTGCGGCGCGGTAGTCTGCGACCGCCGCGGCCATGATCAGCACGTCGCATTTGAGCACGCGGAGTGATGCGAGCATGTCTTCCGCACTGGTGATCGGCAGCGCCTGGACGCCATGCGGTACGTCGAGGCTCACGGGGCCGTGCACCAGCGTGACTTTGGCGCCACGGAAGGCGGCGCGCTCGGCGATGGCGAACCCCATTTTTCCGCTCGATCGATTGGAGATGTAGCGCACGGGATCGAGCGCTTCTCGCGTAGGGCCCGCGGTGACAACGATGCTCTTGCCTTTGAGGTCTTGCGGCGTGAGCAAACGTTCGGCGTGCCACGCTATCTGCGCAGGTTCGCTCATGCGGCCAACGCCGGTCGCGCCGCTCGCGAGGTCTCCGCTCTCTGGGCCAACGATTGTGTAGCGGCCTGTTTCTACGAGCGTTTTGAGGTTGCGCTGAGTCTGCGGCGCGCGCCACATGTTGCTCTCCATTGCAGGCGCAAGGAGGACTGGGCACGTGCTAGAAAGAACGAGCGCGGTGAGCGCGTCATCGGCCATGCCGGCGGCGAGGCGCGCGATCGTATTCGCAGTGCCAGGCGCAATCACAATGAGGCTTGCCGCGTGACCTAAGGTGACGTGAGAGATCTGGCCGACTTCTGAGAGATCCCACACATTGTTTTCTACTGGATGTCGCGACAGCGCGGCGAAAGTGAGAGGCGTGACGAACTCACTGGCACCGCGGGTCATGGCCACGTGCACGTCGGCGCCGCGTTTCATCAACAGACGTACGAGCTCGACCGCTTTGTACGCCGCGATGCCGCCGGAAACGCCAACGATGACTTTGCCTGTGAGCATGGGGCTATCGTCCCGCGCCCGGCGCCGCGATGCAACAAACGCGCTACAAAGTGACCGAGACACAGTGTCCGAATCTGAGACACGCAAAACGGGCCGCCACTAGCGAGAACAAGCACTTGCCTCGTTTTGTACACTTGGCCCGAAGCCTGCTGATGGCTCGCTGTGAACATTCCAGAATGCTTGCGGCCTGAGCTGCTGTCTGTGCGTGCCTTGTACGCCAAGGGAGACGCTTCCTTGCTGGGCGCGCCCGGTATGGCGATTGTGGGCTCGCGTAACGCCTCCCCGGACGCGCTACATTTTGCCGGCGAGATCGCGCGTATGGCCGCGAGACTGTCTTTGGTCATCGTCTCGGGGGGCGCGCTTGGTGTCGACTATGCTGCGCAGGATGCGGCATTGCGGGTGGGGTACGCGCGTCTCGTATGTGTGCTCGGTTCGTCTCTTGCCCCCATTTCGCCTGCGGTGAGCGCCAGGTTGAGCGAGCGCATCCTCGCGGCAGGCGGGCTCGTGCTCAGCGAGCATGCGGAGGGCACCCGGGTTCAGAAGCACTTTTTTAGCGAGCGGAATCGACTCATCGCAGCGCTCGCGGATGTGGTGGTGGTGGCAGGCGCGCGGGAAGCATCCGGGGCGCTCATTACAGCGCAGTGGGCAAAACGCCTCGGTCGACCGATTTGGGCCGTACCTGGAGCGCCCTGGGATGGCCGGATGCGTGGCTGCAATCAGTTGTTAGCAACGGGAGACGCGCGGCCATTGCTCGGGCTCGCTAACTTCGAAGCCGCACTGCGTAA
Organism: Myxococcota bacterium; assembly: GCA_044359465.1. Classification (GTDB taxonomy): domain Bacteria; phylum Myxococcota; class JADLHZ01; order JADLHZ01; family JADLHZ01; genus JADLHZ01. Next base: position 1,224 of record JBIKMD010000810.1, on the reverse strand, counting down.
GCGCTTCGACCGCGAAGGGGCGGCGCCGAAGGCCTATGATGCCATCGAACAACTGCTAGCGTCTGATGCGCTCGATGCCGACGCGCTTTGCGACGCGCTGCGAGTAGCGCCTGACAAGCTTCCTACCGTGTTGTTCGAGCATGTGCGCTCCGGTCGCATCGTGCGTGGTCCTGATGGTCGCTACAGACTCGTAGATTAAGGGTTGCGCAATGAACGATGGATGGGGCATGCGCCGCGCCATGGTTGTAACGATTGTTGGTGCAGGGCTCGCTGGATCCGAGATTGCGTGGCAGCTCGCTGAGGCGGGCATCCGTGTACGGCTGGTCGAGATGAAGCCTAAGAAGCACACCCCGGCGCAGAAGAGTGACACCTTTGCCGAGCTCGTTTGCTCTAACTCGTTTCGTTCAGCGAACGTCGAGAACGCCGTGGGCATGCTCAAAGAGGAGCTCCGCCAATTGGGGTCCTCGATCATTGCCGCTGCCGATGCCACCAAGGTACCCGCGGGTGATGCGCTCGCGGTCGATCGCGAGTTGTTCTCGAAACGCGTGCACGACACGCTTGCCGCACACAAAAACATTGAGATCGTGCTTGATGAAGTCACGGCCGTGCCGAGTGATGGGCTCACGGTGATCGCCACTGGGCCGCTCACGAGCGAAGCCCTAGCCGCTGATCTCTGCAAAGTGATTGGCGCCGATCAGCTCTATTTTTACGATGCCATCGCGCCCATCGTTTCGACTGACAGTTTAGACATGGACGTGGTGTTCGCGCAGTCGCGTTATGACAAAGGTGGCACGCCGGACTATTTGAACTGCCCGTTCAACGAGGAAGAATACAAAGCGTTCATCAAAGCGGTGAACGAGGCGCAAAAAGTAGAGCTCAAAGCGTTCGAGAAGCCCAAGTACTTCGAAGGCTGTTTGCCCATTGAAGTGATGGCCGAGCGCGGTGAGCTCACGCTGGCTTTTGGTCCTATGAAACCCGTCGGGCTCGTTGATCCTCGTACCGGGAAGCAGCCGTTCGCCGTCGTGCAATTGCGCAAAGAGAACCTCGCAGGAACGGCATACAACCTGGTCGGTTTTCAGACGAAGCTCACCTACCCAGAGCAAAAGCGCGTCTTCCGTATGGTGCCTGGGTTGCAGAACGTCGAGTTCCTGCGTTTTGGCGCCGTGCATCGCAATACCTATGTGGAAGCACCAAAAGTGCTGAACAACGGGATGGAGCTCAAAG
>JBIKMD010000808.1:0-3346 GCA_044359465.1 Myxococcota bacterium | reverse complement strand
TGCATACATAAACGACTCCGTCGACGAAGAACCCTTTCACGGTTCCTGTGTCGTCCGTACAACTCCAAGACAAGTGCGAGTAGTGTGGCACCCCGCTGATGATGGAAACAGTTTCCGAAGTACCGGAGACCGTCACGCCTCCCCGCGATGCTGTGGCTGTCACCGTCACTGTCTCGGATTGTCCACCCGCAATGATGTTGGTGGTCACCTTGCCGTTGGAATCGGTCACTCCAAGTAAGGGAGAAATCGTGACGCCGTTTGATGCACTAGGAGACAGAGCGAATGTCACTGCCAAGCCGGCTTCGAATGGGTCGCCCTTGGAATCAAGCACCTGAAAGGCAACCGGAGCCACGTTCGGAGCGATGCTTCCTTTGACACGAATTTGCTGCTGACTCAGCGACTGCGCCACGATTGAACCGAGCGTAGGTGGGCCAGTCACCTCTAGCGTATGACTCTCCGTTGCCCCTGATGCGGTGAAGGTAACAATTGCTGCCCCAGCTGCAGCGCCAGCGATGAAGTCGACGCCAACGACACCTTGCTGCGGTATTGCATTCGTGATCGAGCGAAGGTCGGCTGCAACTGTTCCGCTAGAGGCCGTGCGGAGTGATAATGTCCCAACACCAACCGACGACGAGAGAACCACATCGAGCGGCGGGTTGATGGTAGACACAGAGCCACCGTCGTACACGGTGGCTGTCAACTCAGCGACACCACTTGCCGCGGGGATTTTGTCGCGATTCGATGTGACTACGATCGTGCGGTCGCTTGCTTGCACCGCCTTCACGATCTTGCTCTCCTCGACCGCTGCGCCCTCAGCGTCAGTAAAGCTCGCACTCACGAGTGCGCTCGCGCGTACCGTAGGCGCAGTCAGAGCAATCGTCGCAAAACCGCCTACGGTGTCTACGGTCTTCGCAACGGTGTTGCCCGTGAACTTGCCGGCGGTGGTCGTGAATAAGATCTTCGTACCGTCAGTGACGGCTGAACCGTCCGCACCCTTTACCTCGGCCGAGAAATTCACGGTTCCGCCTACGAGCACGACGGACTTGTCAGCCGTCAGATTGATATTGCTCGCCGTCACAATCAGGCCGCTAGGACCCGTTGGCGCCGTCACGCCGGTTGGTCCAGTTGTTCCCGTCGAACCGGTGGTGCCAGTGGTGCCCGTTGTGCCGCCCGTGCCGCAGGTGATCGTTCTGCGCGCAGTGAGCGCCGGCGATTGCAGCGTAGCGGTGATGGTCGCCATCGCATTCGTCATGTCGCAACGGAACGTCGTCGTACCGGCGTTGTTCTCGAGCGGCACACTGACGCTGGTTTCTGTACCCGTACCAAAACGACCAGCGGAGGTCGTGAGGTCGACACTGAAGGTGCCCGTAAACGCCGCACCCGTCGAGCTCGCAAGCTTGATGGTGAGTGACGAAAACTCTGTTCCGCCAAGAGCTAAAGTCGTCTTGTCCGCTTCAATTGTGAGGGTGTCTGGCACCGGGGAAACGTTGCCGCTTGGGCAAGCTGCCAGGACCAACGCCAAAAGACCTACGAGCTTTGAATCAAAACGCATTCCCCATGGTGAAATGCGCAGGCCAAACTCGCAAGTAATTGGCCACTGCGGAGAATGTAGTCAGAGGTAGCCGCGCGCCTGAAGCCGAAACAGCTTCGCGTAACGACCGGCGCGCGCAATGAGTGCGTCATGTGTACCGGTCTCGACGATCGCCCCTTTTTCGAGCACGACGATACGGTCAGCCATCCGTACAGTGGGAAAACGATGCGAAATGAGAATGCTCGTTCGGCCCTTCGTGAGCTGTGAAAAACGCTCGAACACTGCTTGTTCTGCCTCTGCATCGAGCGCAGCCGTCGGCTCATCCAGCACCAGAATGTCCGACTCCTCGCGCATGAACGCGCGCGCAATTGCGACTTTTTGCCATTGGCCTCCAGAGAGCTCGACCCCGTCTTTGAACCAGCGACCGAGCGATGCCTCGAGCCCACCCTCGAGCTCGCGCACGAGCGTCTCAGCACCGCCCGCCTGCACCGCGCGCTCAACACGTAGAGTATCCTCAATGTGCGCCACACTGCCGAGCCCAACGTTCTCCTTGAGCTTCAATTGGTACTGATTGAAATCTTGGAACACGACGCTCATGCGCGCGCGTAGCTTGTCTTGCTCCCAATCACGCGTGTCGACGCCATCGATCAGCACGCGGCCTTCGGTTGGAAAGTAGAGGCCCGTGAGCAGTTTGATCAGCGTCGTTTTGCCTGACCCATTTTGACCAACGAGCGCCAAACTCTCGCCAGCGGGCACGTTGAGATCGACGTGTCTGAGAGCCCAGGCCGTTTTTCCGGGATACTGGAAGCCTACGTTCTCGAAACGGATGCCGGCGCCCCGCGCAAGCGCGCTCACGGGCACTGGCGCCCGGCTTCGGTCGATCGCCAGATACTCGAACAGGTTCGACATATAGAGGTTGTCTTCGTACATGCCGCCGATCGCACCGAGGATCGTTTGGAACGCTTGCTGACCTTGACGAAACGCGATGACATACAAGGTCATCGTGCCAATGGTGATGAGGCCCGCCGCCGCTGACAGCGCCATGGTTGCGTAGGCGCCATAAAACGCGCCGGTCCCGAGCAGAGACAGCAGCAAAGCCCACAACGCCCGGCGCTGCGCGAGCTTACGATCATCGAGAAAAAAAGACTCGGCGAGCGTGCGGTAGCGGGAGAGTAAGAGCGGCCCAATGCCGTAGAGCTTCACTTCTTTGACGTGCTCGTCATTGGCAATGACGTATTCCAGATAGTTGAGTCGGCGCGATTCAGGCGAGCGCCAGTTGCGCAAGCGAAACGCCATGGTTGAAAACCGCATCTCGACGATTGCAGAGGGAATCGCCGCGGCCACCAAACCGAGCGTCGCCCATACGCTGAACTGAACGAGTAACGCCACGTAGCCGCCGAGCGTGAGAACGTTTTGCAAGAGCTGAAAGCTTTCGTTCACCACGGAGAGCGGACGTGACGACGCCTCGCGACGTGCGCGCGAGAGCTTGTCGTAGAACTCGGGGTTCTCGAAATCGACGAGCTCGAGTGTGAGCGCTTTTTGCAGAATTTGAACATTGATATCGATCGAAAGCCGAGCGCCGATAAGCGAGCGGAGGAGCCCAAGTGTACGCTGTGTGGCCGCCATCGCCACGACGATTGTTAGCTCGATGAGCACCCAGCGCAGCGTGAGTGTGCGAGAACCTGCAACCACAGCATCAACGATCTGTTTACCGACCCACGCCACCGCAACCGGCAGCCCCGCGGAAAGCACCGTGAGACAGAGCAGACCGAAGGTCGCTTTTGGTGCCGCTTGATACACCAGCTTAAGGGTGCG
>JBIKMD010000807.1:0-3350 GCA_044359465.1 Myxococcota bacterium | reverse complement strand
CTTTGCCGGTGACATCTAAGTCGCCGTTGAGTTGGGTTTGTCCCTGCGCGTAGATGGCGTAACTCGTAAAGTCGGGGTCTGGATTGCTTGCGTAAACAGCAACCCCTCCAAACCCTGCGTTTCCGCGAATGGCCGACCTCCCGTCCGTTGACTGTGTCGCACTCAACTCGCCCGTCACGGTCACGCGATTGTCGCCCCAAACCGTCATGATATCGTTGGCGGTGGGTGAATAGAAAATATTGTACCGACTGAAACTTGGGTCGCTCGAGACGTATCCGGCCGTCGCCCAAAAACCGCTTTGCCCTGCGCGCGAATAATTCAGCCGCGCATAGTCGTTGTCGTTTTCGACGAGGCTCATGTGGGGCGTTGTTGTCGTTGAATTTGCTTCTGCCTGAATGGCCACGCCGCCTGCGGTGTTTTTTGCCAAGACCCCAGGTCCGTTGGCCCCGTTCCAACCCACAACACCCGCCGCGTCGTTCGCTGTGCTGTAGCCGAGCACCCCTGCTCCGCCATCCGAAATGCCTTTGATCGCGCGACCATCGCCAGTGTTTCTTACCCAAAGAACAGCGTCGGAGCTCGTTTGCGAATTTGGTGACGTGCTAAACGCGATGTTGTCACTCAGAGTGAAAGGTGTCGTGGTTGAGGATCCTGGCGGACCTTGAGCCCCGTCCATACCTGGCGGACCTTGAAGCCCGGCCATGCCATTTGCTCCCGGCGGACCTTGAGATCCGGGAGATCCGGGAGATCCCTGCAACCCATCGTTTCCGTTTAGACCCGTTGGCCCTCGGGCACCTTCACCCGGCGGCCCCGGGGCGCCCGTGATGCCCGTTGCTCCACGCGCTCCCACCGCTCCTGTTGTCCCGGTGTTCGCTGGCGGAGTGCAGTTCACAACAAATACCGCAGCGGCGACCAACGACCTGTAACGCACTTGCATGGCACCTCCCATTTTTGCTGGATCATGCCATGGCGTGAGTCGCGTGCAAGGTTGAGCGACGAGCGGGCATGAGCGTGCCGATGTTGTTGCGAACATCGTCGCAGAGCTCCGCCAACGGTGTTGACGGCTCAAACCGCTGGCACCAAACGTTTCCACGTCTTGCGAACGAGCGCCTTCGCGCGAGCCCCGTGCGGCGATGCGCCTAAAGGATCCAGGTCATGACACCGCGTCAAAGCCTGCAGCGCCAGCGAGAAGCGCTCGAGCTCTATCGCCAATTCTCCGATCATAGACCAAGCATCGATCGCAGTGGGCGTGAGCAAGAGCGCTTGCTGCATCGCGGCGATCGCGCCTTCTGTTTGGCGCTCGTGAGCCCGGGCGATGCCGAGCGCGATCCAGACTGAAGCATCGTTGGCGCCTTCTTCGAGCGCGTGCTCCAACGCTTGAATCGCAAGCGCGTGTTCTCCTGCAAGTGAGGCTTGGCGGCCGTAATCGGCCCATTTTTCAGCGTGCAATGTCATTTCAAGTTCCCCACGATCGTGCTCGAGGTCTCGGAGACTTTCTTCATCAGGTTGGACAGCATCTCGAAGAACTTCGCCCGGCGCTCTTGGTACATCTGCAGCTTGATGCCTTGTTCTTCACTTGTGTCGCCGAGTGTATCGTACTTGGCTTGCCAGCCTTCGAGGTCTGCTTCGAGGCGGCCCAGGCTCATCTCCATGCCATCGACCTCGATGTGATCCGGTTGTTTGATGCCGTCAGTGAACGGCTTCGCAAGCTCGGCGACATTGGCGACGAACGTGTCATCGGTTGGGATCGCGGTGAGTGACGAAGCTACACCCATCGCATCGAACGCGGCCAGCGCAGCGGTGGTCTTTGGTGCAAGCTGGTCGATGAGCGCTTGCGAGAGTTGAAACGGCGGCGCGTCACCCGCGGGCTGCGGCGCGCTCGTCATACCCAAAACGGGCGCTGGAAACGACGGCGTTTGAATGTCGTAGCTCACGCAATAGCAATTGAGCTCGTCTGCAATGTTCTTGTGCGTTTTGGCGAGAATGAAGTGCGTCTGATAGCCGCCCTTTGGCGTCAGTCGCTTGTACCAGTTGCACTCCATCGCTGGTGCGTTGAAGAACATCCTGGCGATGAATTGGTTCTCATAGCCGTTCTTCCCGTAGCTCGCGATGTCGCGCGTGGCCATCGCCTGCTCGTCTTGTGCTGCGAGACCGAGCTGCATCCGCATGTAGTTTGCCGCGATCTGTTTGCTCGGGTCTGGCAGCGAATTGATGTAGGCAATGGCGTCTGTTTGCGCTTGGTCCTGCTTGCCGCGCCATAGACTGTACGTCGCTTGTTTGTCCGCGTCCTTCGTGTTCGCGAAGCCGTCGAATTTGAGGTGCGCCACCACTAGGCACGTCTGCAGCAGCTCGCGAATCTTCTCGTCGAAGTCTACTTTTCCGCAGCGCTCATCGGAATAGATGATGCCCTCACCATACGCATTCACGGCGGCAGCAGTTTCGTTGCGGCGCTGCGGGTACATGGCGGATTCGTTGCTAAGCACGTCGCCGAGGTTCGCGATCATCGCGAACAGCGCATCTGAATCGGCAGGCGTGCGTCCAAGTCCTTGCTGCAACTTGCGCTCTAGCGAAGGCTCCGCCTTGACGGCTAGGTCCCACTTCACTTCTAAGTCGTGCGCCTCTTGCCAGTGCTTGAAGTCGGGGCTCGCTTCGTAAGCCTCGCGCTCGCGTGCCGCCTCCGGATAGTTGATGGCATGCCCGAGCTCGCCCATCTTCGCGCGAGCGATCGCAGAATTCTCCCCGTCAGTTTGGCAGCCGAGCACCGTGGTGAGGAAGTTTTCCAGTGTGAGCCCGCGGGTGTCTTGCTCGTGATAGGCGGCTATTGCGCTGATTTCGCCGCGTTCGAGGCCGTATTTGCTCGCTTGCTGAGCGTGCGCTTGCTCATGTTGTTGCGTTCCGCAATGCATATGGCGTGGCGTGCGAGCGGCATCGTCATTCGCTGCAATCAGAAGTCGGTCACGCTGCGTGCGGACAGCGGCGAGCAGTGGCGCGTATCGCCGGGGCTACTGATGAAGACGGTAGACGCCCAGCCTTCGTCTCCGACGCTACTGCAACTCGCGCCGGGACCTCTGTTCGATCGCAAATGAGTTTCAGTGCTGTGGCGGCACGGTGATCGGGCCAATCTCCGCATCGAGTTCTTTTGGATCTAGCCTTGCGCGCGTCGCGGCCCAGTACTTTGGAGCAAGCTCAAGGTAGCGCTCGCAGTCGGTCTCGTACTTCAGCCTTGGTTCAGCCTTAGAGCGTCCAAAAAGCTGGCACAGCAGTCGCATTATGTTCCCGAGAATCTTGTGTACTCGGGAGGTCATCGTGGTTCAGAAGGTTGCCATGACGGTCAGCGACGCGTGCTTGTATGG
>JBIKMD010000806.1:0-3354 GCA_044359465.1 Myxococcota bacterium | reverse complement strand
CGTCGAGTATCCGCGTGGAATTTCGTTGAGCATCAATCTGGCGAGTGAAAGCAACTCTATCGCTCGGCGATACACATCGAGCTGCTGGAAGTTGAATCGAATGTCTGGGTCTAGAAGAAAACTATCGACGGTGCTGCAAGCGGAGTTGTCTTCCGGCGCGAGAGCCCTGTAACAGTTTGGGACACGATCTCGGTGCAACTACCGCTCACGGCCACGGCCACTCGGCTACGACTACGACCTCGGGCTCGACCAGGCGCTCGCTGGGGTGGGCGGGCAGTCGAAGTCCACTGTTCAATTGCGGGGATGCGTGCGTCGAAGCGAACTCGATCTCCGGACAAGCTCTAACTAACCACCTGCCTTCATCAGGCGCGCTCGCATTTGCTCGTCGCGTTTCTTGCCACGGGCTTGTGCTTTGGCTTTCTCTTCTTCTCGGTTCCGCGGTGGTCCGTTGACGATGAGGCTCTCAAAGAGGTCGAGTGTGATGTGCGTGATGTCATGCACCGCCTTGTCGAATGCAGCCTGATTCGCCTTTGATGCTTTGTTGATGCCGCTCAGCTTGCGTACGTACTGCAGCGCAGAGGCGTGAACTTCTTCAACGGTGGCAGGCGGGACAAAGTGGTGCAGGGTTTTGATGTTGCGACACATCGGATGCGTCTTACCAAAGACGTTCTCTCATCGACAGTGATGGCAAAAGTCTTTGCGTGCTCCGGCCGTTTCTGGCGCTAACTGGCCCTACGAGCGAGCGTCCGCATGCGACCAAGGTGCCGAGCGATCGTTTGACTGACGCGATCTGAAGCAAGGTCGATCGCGGCGGCCACCGTCGCAGCGCGCTCGGTGACCACCACGGTTGGAAAATCGCCATCGATAACCACACGACATTCCAGATCCGAATCGCCGCCTCGGGGGCCGTTCAAGTCTGTGAGCCATACCGTCAGGTTTCGAACATGCGGCTGAAACTGCTTGAGTGCACGCCCGAGCTGCGTTCGCACGTAAGCGGTCTCCATGGTGCTGACGGCGGCTTTATGGACCTTCACGCTAATGTTCAGTTTGTTTTGGTTCATGAACGGAGCATGAAGGCGGATCGAAAATCCGACAATCACGAAGTTATTGCAACATCACTAAATATAAATGGAAGTATGGCCGGAAACCCTGTCGCTCACTCAGCCGCGCACGAGTGGAACGAGCTTTTCTGCAATGAGCTTTTTGGCGAGTACCAGGTCCACTTGTGCTGGTTGCGCGAGGCCTTTGCAAAGCTCCGTGAGGATCGTCTGCTGAATGACGCCTGCCTCATAGGCCACGCGGTAAGGAATGCGGCTGAACGACACCATGCCGTAGCGATTGATGTAATCACCGGGAAATTCGCGCATGAGAACCTTTTCGACCTCACGTTCAAAGAGGAACTTGGGATCAGCCACTTTGTCGCGCATCTCGACGAAGTTTTCGACGGCCATGTCTGCAATGGCATCTGCATTCGGTTTGCGCAGCTTGGAGAACAGCGAGAAGCCCGCCTCGTCGATGCCTTTGGCCAGCACCTCGTCGAGCAGCGCACAGTCTTCGAAGCCGCAGTTCATGCCTTGCCCGAAGAAGGGCACAATCGCGTGCGCAGCATCACCAATGAGCATCGCGCGCGCACGGTAGTTCCAAGGCGAACACTTTACCGTGAACATCTGGCCAAGCGGATTCGTAAAAAACTGAGCAATGAGGTCGGGTAGACGCGGCACGGCGTCAGCAAAGTGGGTGTTGAAGAACGCCGCGACGGCTGCATCGTCCGAAAGTGTCTCGAACGCGGTTTTCTTCAAAAAGAGCGTGCAAGTGAAACTGCCATCCTCATTCGGCAGCGCGATCAGCATGAAGGTGCCACGCGGCCAGATGTGCAGCGCGTGTTTATCCAAATCTTGGCCGTGCTCCGGTGCGATGGTGAGCTCTTTGTAGCCGTAGTCGAGCTCTGCTGAGTGCTCGCTGTGACCGGGCAATGCGGAGAGCGCCGCGCGAGCAGCGGAGGCAGACCCGTCCGTGGCGAAGAGGAGCTCAGCACGGTGCTCGCCAGCGTCGTCTGTAAAACGCGTCTCATGCTCGGAAAAAGAGACATCGCGAACCCGCCGCTCAAAGTGGATGCGCACTTTTCCTGTGGCTTCGGCCTCGCTCATCAAGACCTTGTTCAAGGCACCGCGAGAGATGGAGTAGATGACCTCACTGTCGTTGCGGCCGTAAGGTTGAAGCGTCTGTTCGCCGGTTGGCGTGTGAATCATCCGGCCCCGCATGGCGACGCCGTGCGCGAGGATCTTCTCTTTGAGCCCCACCTTTTCCAGCGCGTGCAGCCCGCGGGTGGAGACCGCCAGGTTGATTGAACGGCCCGCCGGAATGTCCGTGCGGCGCATGTCTGGTCTACGTTCGAAGATCTCGCTCTCGATGCCGCGGCGCGTCAGGAAAATCGACCACAACGAACCTACAAGACCGCCACCAACGATGGTCGCCTTCATTTTACACCCAAGTGGTTGCGCAAGATCGTCGCGAAGCGAAACACGTCGAGGAACGTGTTGTACAAAGGCGCCGGCGCTGCGCGCATGATGTCTGGCTCGCGGAAGTCACAAATCACATGCGCGTCTTTCAGCTTGGCGGTGAGCCCCCGGTCTTGAACACGCAATGAGAGCTGCGAGCCACGGCTCGGCGGTGTGATGATCTTCAAGTCGTTCAGTGGTTCCAGCAAGAATGCAAGATACCCGGTGAGCGCATCACCTTTGCGACGCAGTGCCGGCATGGTGGCTTTATCGAAGAGATCCATCGACGCGCGAAGCGCTGCGAGCTGCAAGATAGGCGGGTTCGACAATTGAAAACCTTCCGCGCCGGGAATGGGCGAAAAGTCTTTGCCCATTTTGAAACGTGTTGTCTTGTTGTGACCCCACCATCCCGCAAAACGTGGAAGGTCTGCGGTGGCGTGACGCTCGTGAACGAACACACCACCGAGCCCACCAGGACCCGCGTTGAGGTACTTGTAATTACACCAGACAGCGAAATCAGGACCGTCATCATGCAGCTGCAACAACAGGTTTCCCGCGCCATGCGCCAGATCGAAACCACAACGTGCGCCTACTTTGTGCGCAGCGGCAGTGATCGCCTTCATGTTGAAAGCCTGGCCCGTGAGATAATTGATGTTGCCGAGCATCACGAGCGCGAGGGACTCACCTTCACGCGCGATGGCCGCTAGGATGTCCTCTTCGCGCAGTGTGTCTTCGCCTTCACGTGGCGCCAGCTCCACAATGGTGTGTGCAGGGTCAAAACCATGATGTTTCGCTTGCGACGCGACGGCGTACTGATCGGAGGGAAACGCACCTGCCTCGACCATCAGCTTGAAAC
>JBIKMD010000804.1:0-3355 GCA_044359465.1 Myxococcota bacterium | reverse complement strand
AGGCGCGCCGTCACAGCGCGCATCAAGATCTTGGCCAAGCTCGACATCGCTGAACGACGCAAGCCGCAAGACGGCAAGATTCGCTTTATGCTCAACGGCAAAAAAGTGGAGCTACGCGTCGCCACGATCCCGACCACCGAAGAGAACGAAGACGTGGTCATGCGTATTCTTGCGGCGAGTAAACCGCTGCCGCTCGAGAAGATGGGCTTTTCGCAGTACAACCTCGAGAACTTCAAAAAGATTCTCGATATGCCTTACGGCTTGGTGCTGGTTGTTGGACCCACGGGTTCCGGCAAAACCACCACTCTGCACTCGGGTATGGGTTTCATCAACACACCCGATCGTAAGATCTGGACGGCCGAAGATCCCGTTGAAATTACGCAGCGCGGGCTCCGCCAAGTTCAGGTGAATCCGAAGATCGATTTCACCTTCGCCACGGCGATGCGCGCGTTTTTGCGCGCTGATCCGGATGTCATCATGGTTGGCGAAATGCGTGACCAAGAAACGGCGGAGACGGGCATTGAAGCGTCGCTGACGGGTCACTTGGTACTCTCCACGTTGCACACCAACAGCGCGCCTGAAACGATCACACGTTTGCTGGATATGGAGCTCGATCCGTTCAGCTTCGCCGATGCATTGCTGGGTGTGCTGGCACAGCGCCTGCTGCGAACGCTGTGTGGCCAATGTAAAGAAGCCTATACACCCGAAGCCACCGAGCTCGAGGAGATGCGGCGTTCGTTCGACCATGAGGAGCGTTTTGGTCAGTTGATGGCCAGCGGACCCAAATTCTTCCGTCCAAAAGGTTGTTCGGCTTGCGGCAACTCTGGTTACAAAGGCCGCATGGGCGTGCATGAGCTCATGGTGGCGTCAGACGGGATCAAGACGCAGATTCAAAAACGCGCGCGCGTGGCTGACATTCGCGAGGCCGCGATCGCTGCAGGGATGTGGACACTGCTGCAAGACGGCGTTGCCAAAGTCTTTGCGGGGCACACCGACTTTAGGCAAGTCTCCGCGGTGTGTATCAAATAACGATCAGCCTGCTGTCATTCCCGTCAGATCGATGCTGCGCCACTTCCCCGTCCGAAAACGCAGCCACATGGCGAGTGCTAACATTCCCAAGTAGACACCGATGCAAATAGTGGCTGTGACGTAGCCATAGTTCAGTACGCGCACGAGCACGTATGTGGCAGGTAAAAACAGCGTCCAAGCGACGCCGAGCCTGGCCCACATGGCAAACGTGGTGTCGCCTGCAGCGCGTAAGCTCTCCGAGTATGTCATGGCCGTCGCGTCGAAGAGTTGCCACGCGGCTGAGAGCATCAGAATGCGTACGCCGACAACGCGAAACTCCGAGCCATCGGTTCCGTTCGAGAACAACGAAAGCAGCGCGGTGGGAAACAAAACGTAGGCCAAGCCGACGACGCCTTGCCACGTTGCGACGGTGCGCAAGGTGAGCCAAACGATGGCAGGCACGTCGTCTTTGCGCTTCTCGCCAATCGCTTGCCCCACCATGATTGACCCAGCGCTTGCGATGCCGAATGCCGGCATGAAGGACGTAGAGTTGAGCTGCATGACGCTCATGAGGGCAGCGAGTGACGCGGTTCCGAGCGACGCGACCACCACGTTGATGAACGCGTTCCACGCGAAGAACTCGCCGAACCAATTGAGCCCGCTCGGCACACCAAAGCGCATCATACGAACGAGCTCTCCCCATTGAAAACGAACGCCGCGTAGCGACCGCAAGAAGGGGATGAGGACGACGAGCAGCCCGGCAAAGGTCGCAAACACACTCGCCCAGGCCGACCCGGCAACGCCCATGGCGGGAAAGCCAAAGCCGCCAAACACGAGAAGCCAGCATAACGCCACATTGAGCGCCATGGCTACGACGTTCGCCAGCATTGGAAGTCGCGTGTTGCCGAGGCCGCCGTAGTAAGCCCCAAGCGCTTCGATGCCGATGGCGGCACCGGTAGAGAGCAAGCGGATGCGCATGTAAGCAGCAAGCAGCTCACGGACGTCTGGCGCGTAGGGCAGGGCAGCAAGGACGTGCGGCACCAGCGGAATGGACGCGATGGCGACCACCTGCGTGGCCACGGCAATGACCAAACCGTAGACGCCATAACGTCTCGCGTCCTGCGGTTTTCCTTCGCCCATGAGCTGCGCCGTGAAGCTGGAGACGATGAACACGAGCCCCATTGGGAAGATCAGTACGCTCATGGTGTTGAGTGCGCCGGTGGTGACTGCTGCAAGCGCCGCATCACCGAGGACGGCCACGAAGAGCGCGTCCGAAAGACCAATTACGGTCTGAGAGGAACGCGAGATGACGATGGGCCACGCTAACGTCAGCAGTGTCTTCAATGGGGGTTTAGTGTCTGCCACAACGTGGGCGCGTGTGCGTCAAAGCGGCATGAAACGCAATGACACGTGCGTAGTCACAACGGCGCGCTATGCTTTTCGCCACATGAGACCAAACACCATTCGCACATTGACCCTGGGTTCACTGCTGCTTGCGGTGGCCTGTTCTCCGCCAAAACCGGTGGAAGAAAAGCCAACAGAAGTCGAAAGTAAATCGCAAACTATCACTGCCGCCCAAGGCGGAACCATCGTCACCGAAAATGGCACGCGTCTGAGCATCCCACCGGGCGCGCTCGCTGCAGATAGTGAAATCACGGTGAAGGTCACCGAACAAAAAATCGATGGCTTCGACGTCAGCGGTTTCGTTTACACCTTCAGCCCCGCAGGTTTGAAATTCAGCCAGCCTGTCTCAATCAGCTTTCCTGACGACGGTAAACCAGACACCGTGGTGTTCTGGACGAATGAGAGCAACCCAGACGTGTTCGAGCCCGTTACCACCGTCAATGCGACCGGTGTGAAGCTTGGCTTGGTCACGCATTTTTCCAGAGGATTCGTAGGGAAGGCCACCTGCGGCAGTGCTGCGTGCGAAGCGGGCACCGCGACGTGCACAGACGCGACGCACTTGCGCATCGTGACGAACGCTAGCGCGTGCTCCAAAGGTGTCGCCGCGTGCGTCAGCGCGGGCACCGAGATTGATTGTGGGCCCGCGGGTTGTGCTGATGGCAAGTGCATCGTCACGTGTGGTCAGGGCGTGCTGGACTGCGATGGCACCACGGTCAACGGGTGCGAATCCAACCCGCTCTACGATGCCAAGAACTGCGGTGCTTGCGGCAACGCCTGTGCAGCCGGTGAAGTCTGCGGTGGTCGTTGTGTTGCGGCAAACACCTGCACTGGCGGCTTTTTTGCGCTTGGCGGTTGTGTCGCCAATGGCGGCAATCCGCTCACCTGTTTGGGCAAGGCTAGCGCGACGCTGAGTGGTGAAGACAAAGACAATTTCAATGCGCTG
>JBIKMD010000805.1:0-3355 GCA_044359465.1 Myxococcota bacterium | reverse complement strand
CGCCTGGATCAAGGGAGCGTCCATGCCGTCAACGTAGAGCTCGACGGCGCGATCTTGGGTTTCAGGAACGAGGGTCGCGAGAATGTCACCGGATTTGACGATAGCGCCGCCGGGTGAGTTGGCGATGACGCGCAAAACAATGCCATCGCGTGGCGCTTTGACTGCTTGCGTCGCTTGGCGCGAGAGTCTCACGTCCATACGTGACAGTTCGGCGCTCGCCGATGCCATTTCGGCTTCCGCAGCACCGAGCGACGCGCGTGCGTCGCCAATCTGGGCACCCGCGTCAGTTTCTATGCGCTGCTTGTCCGATTTGACGGCCGCGAGCTCGTCATTTGCAGATGTAACCCCCGCAACTGCGCGCTCTTCTTCCGCGATGGCGCGCTGGTGATCGAGCTCGGAAAGCTCCAGGGTCCGGTCTGATGCAAGCCCATCACGCAGGAGCAGCTTTTGTCTTTCGAGGTTACGGGTCGTGGTCACTACAGTTGCGCGGGCTGCGTCGAGGGCTCGCTCCGCGGAGACGATGCGTTGTTTGGCCATCAACACGCGCGATTCAGCGGCAGCAACACCATTTTGCCGTGAGCTTTGCAGTGATGTGATGCGTTCTTCTATGGCGAGTGTGCGGCGCCTGGTGGCATCGAGTCTTCGTTCAACCGCGTCACGCTCGTTGCGTAGACGAACGAGAATCTCGGGATCATTGTCGCTGATGTCGACAATGGGGTCGCCTGCCTTGACCGTTTGTCCTTCTTGCACATGCCAGTGGAGGACGCGTCCTTCAATGGGCGCTTCGATGGCTTGCTGCCGGTCTGCCGGAGCGTACGCGATGACGCGGCCTTGCGAGAATGCCGTCTGCTGCCACGGTGCCAGGATGAGTGCGAGTGCTGTGAGAATCAAAAAGCCGAGGACCAAACGCGCCATCACTGTGACGGGCCTGGGGCCTACAGCAGGTACGAACGGTTTTGGCTCGGAGGCGTCGTCCAGCTTCGCCAGGGCGGCTGCAAGCTCGTAGTGCTTCTCGAGCAGCTTCGGTAGCTTCATCAGGTTCTGCGCTAGCAACGCCACCACGATGTCTGCGGCAATCAACTGGCCAAGCCACGATGGCGTGACTTGCCAGGGCTTGTTTCCACAAGACTGAGAATAGCTTCTTGCGCTCTTGAACGTAGCGCTCGGTTGCTGCCTCTACGTCTGCGGGGCTTCCGTTCACCACGAGCTCGGACACGGCGTGCGCTGTGGCGTGCTTTTCGCGAGACGTCGCGACTGCTGCTCGCTCGCCACGCGGCGCGAAGGTGATCAAGAAGGCCGCAATGGTCATGAGGAAGGCAAGCGCAAAGAACAGCAAAATCGGGTGGTAGACGGCAAGGAGGAGCAAACCGGCCAAGAGCTGTAGCGCCAGGGTAGGCCCGTCCGTGAGCAGTATGGAGAGTGACTTTTGAACGACAATCGTGTCGTAAAACTTGAGGGCGGCGCCGTGGGTCAGCTTACTGGTTTCCGCAAAGCGCCGCGCTGAGTGCCGAAAGAAGCTGACAAGCACGAGCTCCGTGAGGTGCAGCTCGGCTGTAGCGAAGGCGCCCACGAGAAGCAGCGCTGTGAATAGCGCCACTGCCAAAACGATGACGGGTTGCAAAAGACCAGTCGCAGCCACGCTGGTGACCAAGGACTGGGCAACGAGCGGTACGGCGAGTGACATGAGACCGCTCGCGGCTGCATAAACGAGAATCGTTCCAGCAATGGCCTTGTCTTGCAGAAGGAGCTCGCGCACACGCCGGCGCAGTGTGCGATTGGATTCTTGGTGGTTCCCCATCTTGCGACCATCCGATGTTAGAGAAAATTCGACAATCAGCTAGTTATGGATGACATGCTTCCGTTTACCGGAAGGAACATAGGCCACCCCAATGGAATGGATCAACTACCACCACTATATCTACTTCTACTTGGTGGCACGCGAGGGCGGTTTGGCAAAGGCGGGGGCGCTGCTGCGCTTGTCGCCGCAAGCCATTTCCGGGCAACTCAGGCAGCTCGAATCCCAGCTGGGAGACAAGCTGTTCACCAAAAAAGGGCGCCGGCTCGTGCTCACCGAGTTTGGCCGCGCCAATTACCTGATTGCCGATGAAATTTTTTCGCTCGGCCAGCGTGCGCTCCAACTCGCCCGAACGGGGACTTCCAGGCATCAGGCGCCGCTCGTCATTGGCGTGAGTGACGTGGTTCCGAAGCTCCTAGTGCATTCGCTGATTGAACCCCTGCGGCACCAAAAAGAGCGCGTGCGGCTCGTCTGTTACGAGGACCGCTACGAACGTTTGCTCGCAAACCTTGCGACCCACGAATTGGACGTCGTGATCGCCGATGCCCCGGCAAGTCCAGGTACGACGGGGGTGCGTGCGTTCAATCATCAAATCGCCGAGAGCGATCTGTCGTTTTTCGCAGTGCCTGCACTGGTCAAACGTCTGCGTAAGGGGTTTCCCGCCAGTCTCGACGGTGCACCGTTCATCATGCCGACGGACGATACCTCGCTCGGCAAACAGCTGCGCGTGTGGTTCGACGCGCAAGGCATCAGGCCAGACACGGTGGCGGAGGTCGAGGACAGCGCGCTCATGAAGGTGTTTGGACGCGCGGGTGACGGTGTTTTCGTGTCACCCACCATCATTCGCAAGAGCGTCGAGGAGGAATACGCCGTCAAGCTCCTCGGTTCGCTGCCCACTTTGACTTGGCGTTATTATGCCATCACCGCAGAACGACGGGTCTCGCACCCTGCGCTGCAGCTTCTGCTTGCTGACGCACGCAAACGTTTTTCCTGATCGTTAGTTCTGCGCGTGGACCATGGCGCGCACAGCGTTTACCGCCCAAGCTCGGTCGATCTGCATTTCACCTGGAGCCGGAGCGAGTGTGTCGTCTTCCTCTAGTGCCTCATAGCGCTCGGCCGCGCTTTGCATAGGGTGCGCGGCGCCGTCGTCACCAAGCAAGATCCACTGGAGCCTGTCTTGGTCGCGCTGGTGAAAGAGCAAAACGCGGTTGAGGTTTCCATCGTCGAGTGAACCGAGCAGCAGGACTTTCATGAGCTCGACCGCCCAATCTTTCATGCCTGCTTCCAAAATCATCACTTTTTCGACCAGCGCATTCTGTGAGGGCACGACGCGCTGCGTACCCACTGCGCCAGAAATCTTGAACGCTTCAATCGCGGCTTCAATCTCGCCATCCGGTGCAATTTGGCAGAAGTAGCTTTCATCCGGGTCGTGGTAGAGCAGTTTGGCCGCGAGCTGCGTGCGCTTGCCGCAAGTACACACGAGCACATTGAGCTCACCACGAAGCAAACGTTCTTTGAATTTGGCATCGTGGTGGGTGTTGATACTTTGCACGAGCTCAG
>JBIKMD010000803.1:0-3361 GCA_044359465.1 Myxococcota bacterium | reverse complement strand
CTGACGGGCCTGAAGTGCAAGCGCAGCAATTGAATTTGCCAGAAACCGTCTTACCGTCGCGCCCAGCGAGCGTCGACACCTCGCTCACCCTTGCCGAGATGGATCGCCGTTATGCACGAGCGGTGGTGGAAGACTGCGCCGGCAATCAGAGCGAAGCGGCACGCCGATTAGAGATCAGTCGCAATACGCTCGCGCGCTTGCTGAAGTGATGTAGCGAGACCGAAGGCGCGAAACATGCGCTAATCGCTATCGCTACAGCCTGCTCAATCAGCGCAAACGCCAAAGCTGCAGGGAGCTGCGCAATTGGTCTGTGTTCCGGCCAATTGCAAAGAGCTGAACGCCGCTCGACTGATAAACCCGCATCACTACCTTATCGCCCACCGCCAGTTGCATGATCTTGGCGCCGGCGCTTTGTGAGTAGTACTCGGCCGGTGCGGCCAAGCTCTCGGCTGCGAGACGCTGTTTACCGTTGACCTCGACGTAATAGGCGCGCCCCCCCGCCGCGTTGCCAATCACGCCGGGCATGAACGGATCGACGTTAGTTCCTATGATGCCGTGAAAATTAATCTGATAGTAACCGGCTTCGTTTATCGTGAGCTCACCTGTGGTCGCATTGTACGAAAACGCTTCTGGACGCACAGCGAAGGGTTGGTTGCGCGTAAACAGGAGAATCGGTGCAGCGCCCCCAGAGGAAATGGCTTGGTTCGTCGTGAGGACGAGCTCGATCCCGGCGGCCACGTCCGGCGCCGCCGGACCCGGTTCTCCGCGAAGAATCGTCACTTCACGCGCGGCGCTCGCTTCGGCTTTGCGCACCACGATGGAAGTGACGCGCTCGAGAATGTCGGCCGTGATTGTGGAAGAGATGGTCGCGCGCAAGCTCGTCGGCTGCGTCACTTCCACGGTGAGTTCGCTCACGACCTGTTTGCTGGCGTCCACCAAGTCAGCGCGGATGCCAGCCTCGAACCCAGTGCCAGACACGAGGATTACACCATCTTTGCCGATGCGCCCGTCCTGAGCAGTGCCCGCGACCGAAGTGATTTTTATCGACTCAGTAGTGCAAGTCGCACGATTCGTTGGCGAAGCGGATGATAACTTCAGCGCAACACTAAGCAGTGTATGCACGCGGAACGGCAACGCTTTCATGCGGTGCTGTCAGGCAGGCCTGACATCCAGAACAAACGGATAATCCTACCGAACAACTACTCGGAGGGATTCCCAAATGGCCATCCGAGCCGTTGTTCGCAGACACACGGATACTCGCACTAAGGACAAAGCTCTCCACGACACTCGCGCGCAACCCGAAGCCAACGCCGCGCGTGGGTCCAGTGATTTGGCATCAGTCGTGGAAGCCGCAACACAGACCAAGGTTGCGACAGTCGAGGTGGCGCAGCGGACGGTGAAGCCAACGACTCGGCAGAGTAAGCTTGCCGCGTTCGCAATGCGGCGACCAAAAACCAATGGCGTTTCCGCGTCGAAAGCGCCCAACTTCCTCGAGCGCAAGACCGTTCCAGCGGAGCCACTCACCGCTAAGCTGCCAACAGCGCCCGATCGGCAAGCTGCAAACGCGGTGCGAAGGCTGTCCGCAGATGATCACACAACAAAAAGCTGGTGGCAGCGCTTATGGTCTCGCAGTGCACCGCCGACACCGGACACCGCGCGAGCGACGCCAGACGTCGCCCCGGCGAAGTGGCACCCGTATCGGACCGCTGAGCCAGTTGAACCAGCCCCCCCACCGCCGCAGCAGAAATCCATCGCGGAGCTCAAACTTGCCGTCCAGCACGCGCAGTCCGCGTTCGACGCGGCACGCGACGCCGACCCCAGCGCCGGACCAAACGCGCAAGCCGGGGGGTGGCTGATTGGCGCAGCGATTGTGATCGGTGGTGTTGTGACGGGAGTCGAGTCAGGAGGGGTGCTCGCCTTAGCCGCGTCGTCATCGATTCTTTCGGGCTATCTGCTCGGGGCACTAAGAAGCACCACCAATAGACTCGAAACGGCGACCAACGCTTTGGATCACGCGTGGGACGAACTGCTTTTCGCCGAGGCAAGCGAGAAGGCGCTCACCGAGCCACAAGAAGGCGTGAGAATTGCCTCACGACCGGCGGACGAAGCCAAGGTGAAGACGCGTGCGACTCAGGATGACGAAGACGACTATGATGAAGCCGAACCAGAGAGCGCTGATCCCCGTCAGCTGCGCTACTGGGACGACACTGATGAGTGACAAGGCACTCACCAGGCTGAAGCAACTCCGCGCTTTGCCGTGTGGCCAGAGGAGCGGACGACACGCGAGCTTGGGGCCATGCGCGTGCTCCAAAAGTCACAAGAAGGGACCTGCATCCCTGCCGGAATCAAGGCGCTCTTGGAGCGCCCGACCTCTGGTCAACACACGGTTCGGTCACCGATCCAAAGATCACTAGCAGCTTCGAGCCGTTTTTTTCTTCGCGAAAGAAATACGAGCGGGAGAACTCGGCGGCTTTCTCGGTGCTTACCCACGCGCTTAGTGACGTGATTGGACGACGCTCGAAACGGAGTGCGCTGATTGGCGATCACTATGGCATGACAAAAATCACCGCCGTCACCCTTCGCGATCGTATCGACACCAATCAAGATGGCAGAATCAACGATGCCGAGATCACAGCGGCGCCGGGCGGCTATCAAACGTTCAGCCGCGAGATCGACAAGCTGACGGCAAGTGAGCGCGGAGAGCTCGTGCTGATCCTCGCGCCCGATGTGACCAACACCAAGGCCGCGCTGCAGCTGCCAGAAACGATCAGGAGGTCGATCGTCGGCGAGGTTCCTGCGCTGAAGTCGATGACGACGGAAACGTTCACCGCGCTCACGCCACTGCAGCAGCAATCGACGCTCACCGCCGTGGCGAAGCTGCCTCGGGCTGAACGCCTGCGTTTCGTCGAGACGGTGTTGTTGCCTGTCGAGTACTTACCCAAAGACCGCTTGGACCGTGTTGCCAAGCTAGCCGTTGGCACCAAAGTGAGCATTCCGCCGCGTCACTTCTATCGCATGAGCAGCGAAGACCAGGCCGCCATTCAGAAGCTCCTCCTCGCCACTGAGCTGCCGTCGCACTTTAGGCCGCTGCAGTACGCCAAAGACGTGGTGGCGGCGCGGCCTGCGTACCTCGATCACTATGTGCCGCTGTTTGAAAAAGGCGAAAGCGCCACCCCGATCATCGATCTGATGCTCTATGGCGACGACAGCGCCGTGCATGACACGCTACAACGACTGAAGCCGAGCAGCGCCAAAGCGCTAGGCGAGGCGTTGCAGAAGTCAGGACGCATCGCAGACATCGATAGCCTTCACGCTCGCCTGCAATCGCTCGATGTATCCGGGCTCGACTCAACTGTCATCA
>JBIKMD010000036.1:0-11712 GCA_044359465.1 Myxococcota bacterium | reverse complement strand
AAAGAGCCGCATAGCGGGAGCATGCTGAATTAGCCTTGCGCGTCGCGCTCACAGACTGCCGATGTACGCAACTTTCGGCTCACCGCTTTCAGGGAAGAAAATCTTCACAGGCGTAGGCAAACCTTTGCCGCCCTTTTTCTCGAGCATGTAGTCCACGACTTTCCCCTTTTCCGCGGTCTCTTTAAAGCCAATGCTCGTGGCGCCAGTCGCGCGAATCCGAATCACTTTGACTGGGACGTCATATTGTTTGGCGTTGTCGCGCGCTTTTTTGAAGCCCGCGCGGCGCAGATCCGCCGAGATGTCGTCTCCTGCTTTGCTGAGCAGGCTCTTGTGCAGATACTTGGTGCTCTCTTTGACGCTTTGTTCGAGGTCGTCGAGCTGCAGGGCGGTCATCACTTTGTTGATCACGTCGATAGCCGCGGGATCCGGCTCGTTTGCGGGGGCGGCGGGCTTTTCTTTGTCGCTTGCCGCTGGGGCAGGCGCCTCCGCCCGGGAAGCGAGTGGCAACGACGCAAGAGCAAAGACCAAAAACAGTGAGCTCGCAGATTTCATGAGCAGGCGCCTCCGGTAGATAGACGCCCGGCATAGGCGTCTATTCAGCAGGCAGACTCTTGGCCGCTTGTTTGAGCGGCGTCAAAAATTGGTTCGTGAAACGCGCCTTCATGCGTTCTTCGAAACGGCGTTGATCGAGGTCCATGAGCGCGCGCAGCGGGCCGGCTCTGAGTACTTTACGCAGCCTGGCCGGCACGTCACTACTCAAACGATCGACGCCGCCTTTGAGCGTGCGATTGAGACCCGCGATGGCACGCGGATAACCGCGCTCCTGCGGGGCCCGCTCATGGCCTGCGAGTAGCGCGCCCAAGATCTCCGCGTGATCGCGCTCGGCCAATTTGGGATGGCGACCGAGCATCTCACCCCAGCTATCGAGGAACGGACCGACGCCGCGTAACATGTCACGGGATTGACGCAGCGACTTTGCTTCGCGCAGCGGCAAGTAACGGTGGTTACTGTCGCTCAGGAGATCTTTGTACGTTTCACCAATGACCACGAGCAGCTTACCGAATGCCGCGGAGGGTTCTTTGGGCAGCGCTGTGTAACGCATGCGATCTTTGAGCTTGGCTTCGCCTCCGCCGCCGGGCCACATGTCGCAAACCCGAGCGAGGTCTCCAATATTGTGTGCCACCGCGGCGAGCGCGCAGAGGGTGTCGAGCTCCTTAGCGGGCGTACTGAACAGTTTGGCGAGCGTGCGTGCTTCACGGAGCAGCTCCGCATCAATTTTCGCTTGTAGATCGCGCACGATGTCGTCGAGCCCGAGTGCGTGGGCACGGCCCAGGGCTCCCGCGCGCACCCCAAGCCATTCACCATCGATCCCGCTGACATCACCAAGATGCGCTGCAGTGCATTGCGCCGACACTTCTCGCGCAGGCCACGCTACTACCTCGTCGACAATGGCAATCGCCGCGCGCAGCTCGGCTTCGTTCTCGAGCTCCTGCCAAATGTGAAAGCGAATACGTTGGTCGACGTCGGTCGGGATGAAAGTCGCGCAGGTCGAAAAGTGCGCGGCGAGCAACATCTTGAAATACGGCATGCGCCCCTCTGGGGTGCCGTAGCTTTCTTCCAAGCTGTCTGCCGCAAGCAGTGCTGCGGGATAACTATGTTTGGTGAAGCCCGGCACTAACGCCCAGGCCGAGGTGTTTTGAACTTGCTCGAGAAGATGTTTTGGCGAGATTCCCTGCTTCACAATGAGACTGCTACGTACACGCTGGCCTGATAGTAAAGTGTTGGCGAAAAGTCGTTCAGGAAGGACGCGCCAAGGTTCCCCTGCACGCCAAAGCCCACCCGGCCAAGCTGTGCGCCCATCCAGAGATCCACGGCCAGTGGAATACGCGCTAGAAAATCGCCAGTGAGTCTGAAGGTCGAAGGGCTCGCTTCTCCGAACTGAAGGACGAACCAGCCGCGCCGATAACGCCCATGCACCGCGATCCCCACGTCTAAGACGAGCGCCGGCTGCGCAAATGGCATGGTGAAACCGGACCAGATGCTCGCAGCGAGTGACCAACCTTCTTCGGTGCCAATGAGTAAGCGGCGGTAACCAACGTCTGCGGAGAGTGAGGTGAGTGGGAAACGTGTGGTGACGGCAACCCCGATGCCATTGTCGAAGCGAAAGCCCGCAGAGAGATAGGGAAAGGCACCAGCAACCGCGACGGAGCGAGCTTCAACCGGCGCACGCAGCGCGAGTGGGTCCGCATGCGCTGAGGCTGAAAAGAAGAGGGCGACGAGGAGCACGCAGCCTGCCAAATACCGCCGCGTAGGCCTCAGTAGCATCATCAGTGGCATCATCATTGGAGGCTCACTGCTTCCAGCAAGGGCTCTAAGGTTTGTGCAGCTGCGGCGTCGTCTCTGAGCACCGCATCGAGCCAGGCATCGAGGCGGAGTAGCGTATCGGCTCGGACGGCCGCGAGGCTTCCAATCAGTGGACCGTCGGTGAGAAGCTCGCTCGGGGTTGCGTCATCGACCCACGCGTAGTGGTTGAGGCCGTCGACGAAGGTCAGCGCGCGTGGCGCACCGTATTTTAGAAGGCCGAGCTTCACACTTGCTGGCGTCGATCTTTCGTCGGAGGTGCCTCCAATCGATAACACTGGACGGCTGCGTTGCCTGACGTCTCCCTCCGCTGGATAAGAGGCGAGGAACGCTAGCGCTGCGTAGCGCGGATCTTCAAAGAGCGATGCGGCGATCACCCCGCCAAGCGAATGACCCATGATCGCCACCTTCACGCCGTCTGGAACGAGCCCAAGTTTTGTCGCGGAGTCGAGCGCGAAGCGCGCGTTGTCTGTTTCAAAGACAGCCAGGTTCAACGCGTGATGCGGAACAACCACAGTGTAGCCGCGGCTGGCCAGATGATCGTAGAGCCACTGATAGCGGCTTACTTCCACCGCGCCGCCTTGAATGAACAGAATCACCGGCAGCGGCGTTTCGTCCCTGGGAATGGGGTAGGTCGCGTCAATACGGATGGTTTCGTCGATACGAACGACGGCCTCCCACGAGACCTGCACCACTTGATACGGCCCGTTGCTGCCGGACACACCTGTGCGACCAGCATCTTCGGGCAAACGTTGCGCAGGCGCGCTAGGTTTAGCGACGCACGCCGTGAGCGTGAAAACAAGAACGATCCAACGCACAGCCAAGGCCTAGCACGCGTCAGCGATCTTCGCGAATCACTCGCGCCCTTGTTTTGAAAATGGGTCCCCCAGTAGATCTTTGCGTCTCGTGATCTGAAACGACAGCTTGTTGAGCCTCGAGACGACTTGCGCAATGCGCGACAGGCCCTGCTGCATGTCACTGATGATGTTCTCGAGCTCTTCGCGCTGCTCCTGGTTTGCCGAGGCCGCGGTGACTTCCCGCGTCAAGCGTTCGAGTGAACCCATGCTCGCCATCACCACCGCGAGCGGATTGTTCACATGATGCGACAGCTCGGAGGCCAAGGTCGTAATCTCTTCGAGCGTAGAGCGTTGTTCGGTCATGTGGGTCCTATTTGTTGTCGCGCTTCCTGAAACGAGCGCGTGACTGGCTGCGCAAGCGGCACCACACCAAGCGTGAGGTCTACATCACGTAGGCCAAGCGTCGCGGCGTTGCCTTGAAGCGCTGTCTGCAGCAACGCGCGTGCCCTCGTCCCTGCATTGCGTGCGGCTGTTGTGTCTGACCCTGCGGCAATCACAGCGAACGAAGCCTGACCTTCGCGGCCGAGGATATCGCTTCGCGAGAGAAACGCACGTGAGACCGTTGGCGCTAGATTCGCCATGACCACATCCGCGCCGTCGCCTTGTAGTGGGAACTCTCTGAGGCCAATGAGGACGAGGCTCACCGGCGCATCGGCGAGCGCACTCAGTACGTGCACACGTTCGGCGGCGGCAAGAAGCCCTTTTTTGTCGAGCAAACCCGTCACCGGATCGAAGGAGAGCTCGCGGTCCTGTTGCATGACGTCAATGAGCTCCGGTAGGCCGCGCGCAGCTTGTGCGGCCGCACGCGCCCGGCGGTCCTGACGTGCGGCAATGACAGAAAAGAGCTCGCGTGAGACCTTTGCCGTGATGGTCCGCAACTCGTCGAGATTACCGCCTTCGGCCGCGCCGCGCAGCATCGCCATGTTGGCACGCAGAGAAAGATCATCGCCGGCTTCGGCCTCTACCAGCGCATGCAACTCGGACGCGAAGCCCCAAGCGACGTCGCGAAACTGTTGCTCGGTTTTGAGATGCGCGGCGTTCCCATCGCGCAGCGTCTGCGACACGAAACGTCTCGCCCCGGCGTAGTCACGTTCTGCACTCTGAACCGCGTTCGGGTGCGCTCCTCCGATCGCGAGGTGTCTGCTCCACGCCCCGGCGAGCTCTCGCACCTTTTTGACGTGCTGTCTCTCATCGGCCACCGCATGGTCCGATAGCGCCTTCAAAAAGGCGACGGCCGTGTCGAGCGCTTCATCACCCTGCATGTCTGCTCCTGACGTGGCGGAACTAAACTTCTTCGCTCTCATGTCGAGGCTTGGGGCGTTGGCGTTCAGGGGAGGGGCTGATTTTTCCGATTTTCCAGTGATGGCGCGTCTGTGGTGCTGCGTGACGTTGTTGTTTAAGTGCCCGCTCTCATTGGCTTTTGTGGTGTTTGTGACGTGCAGTCTCCCGCTTGCACAGCTTTTGGTCATTTGGATCATGGGGGTTGCACCGGGGCGCGCGACAGTTGGGTATGGTCGCGGTGGCGTGGATGGTGCTGGCGGTGCAGCCAGCGATGGTGGTGTGGACGAGACTCGCAGAGAAAGGCGGGTTTTCGGTCTGCGCGTTGTCGTTTGCGGGCGCACTCATGCTGGCAGTGTGTCACCTGAAGCGAAGGCCCGAACCTTGGGCTGCCCCCACGCAGAGGCAAGGGCTCGCGCTTCTTGGACTGGCGGCGCTCATTGTCATTCAAGGACACTGGCTCGCGCTGCAAACGCTGGCTTGGCTTTCGATTGTCTGCGGCGGCGCGATCATTGCCGTAGGTTCCGGCGCGCGTGACGCGGATTGGGTGCGGCGCACTGGCCTCATTGCAGTGCTGCTCGTCATCTCGTTGCCCTCGGCCCAGCACTTAGAGACCTACTTCGGTTTTGCGGTACGCAAGGCAACGGCCGAGCTGGTGGCAAGCGTGCTCTCGGCTGCTGGCGTGGCTGCGACAAATGGCGAGACCATCATCGTGCTGGAAAACGGCATCGCGGACGTTGCCGAGGCCTGCAGCGGGATGAAGACACTGTGGACCGGCGCGCTTGGACTCACTTGGCTGCTGGCGCTGCAGCGGCGTGTTGCCTGGTCAACGCGCACGCTGGTCATTTGTGCGACCGCGCTTCTGTGCTTGCTTGTAGGAAACGCGCTGCGTGTGTTGTGCCTCGTGTGGCTCGACCATGTAGCCAAGGCGCCGCTGCTCGCTCACGCTGCGCACACACCACTCGGCGTGTTCAACTTCATCGCCGTGATGTCGAGCTCGTTTGCACTCCTACGCAGGCCGCAGGCTGGACCTGCGCCGCGTCCAGCTCGGACACCACTTTCGCAGCGCCGCGTGTTTGCACTGACGGGCTGCGTGGCCGCCGCGTTTGTCGCTCGCCCGCTGCTTGCTTCGAAACCTGCGGTCGCTATGACACTCCCAACCACGCCCGAGCTGCCAGGCGCCAAGCGTGAAGCGCTAGATGCGCAAGAGCGCACGCTCTTTGAGTCGCATCACGCCCGCGCCTTTAAATGGTCACTCACCACCTCGGGTCGTCAGGTGAGCGTGATCATCGTTGTGGCAGACTCGTTTCGCGCGCACCACGCGCCTGAAGTGTGTGTGGCCGCCCATGGCCGCCGCGTCGATCGCCTGCGCCAAGAAACTGTCGCCGGGTTTCCCGCGACGACCTACGCCATCGACGGCGGCGCGCACCGCGGCGTGTATTGGTTCGAGAGTGCGGAGGAGATCACGGATTCATTGTTGGCGCGCACGCTCTCTTCTCAACGCGACGCACGCTGGGCGCTCGTGTCGATTTCTATCGCCGGTGATGCGCTTCCTTCCGAAGCGTTTTTGCAAACTGTTCACGCATTGGCGCACACGCTCGTTGCGCCCGGAGAAACACATGGAACAACCCATTCGAATTGAAGTGTCGCGCGCACGGCAGTGGCTGCGCGCAGGTGCACGCATCTTGGCATACGGCATCGTAGGCGGTTGGAGCGCGCTGTTCCTGCTGTTGGCGTATTGTTTCACTGCGCCGCTGTTGTTCAGTCAGCTCGTCCTCGACGCGGCACAAGCATCCCTCGCCGCAGACTTTTTCGCCGCGCTCGGTGCTTGTGTGGTGGTGGCCTCGTCATCGCTTCTCTTGTTGCGCGCCGAAGTCAGAGGTGCTCCGAGCAAGTGGCTCGCTTTTTTCTACGGCTTCGAGGCTCCTCTGGTGCTGCTGATCGCCGTGCGCTTGTTCTGGCTCCGCGAGGTCACGTTCGGCGCTGCCGTCGTGCTTGCCTGCTGTGTCATTGGGTGTGTGAGCGTGGCTTGGCATGTTCACAAACCCTACGCTCACTCGAAGGCGTTAGCGCACGCACAACTCCTGGCGGCTTCGCTGGGCATTGTCGCCAGTGTGAGCCTGGCCGCTTACATCGCTCTCTATGTGCCAGTTGCTGCGGTGAACTTTCTCGAATGGGTTCTGAGCGCACAGACCTGGCAAAGTCTCTACCAGCAGCTCGTGTACAGCAGAGGTTTTGCGCTGTTGTGGGTGATCACCGGAACAGGGTTCTTCTTGGCCAGTGCGACACTCTTTCTTGCTGCTCCGTTTGGGATGATGGCCGCGCACCTACGTCACTTTCGCGACCAAACGCGCTACCATTACCAGCGCTTTCAATCGCCCGCGCTGACCAGCGCGATTGTTGCGCTTGGGATTGTCGCCAGCGTTGCTGCGTGGATGGTGAGCAGCAAACAAGACACACGGGCGACGCTCACAGACATTGAAGCACAGTTGCAAGCTCCGTCGGTGGCAGCGCTCGAGGCGCTTTACGCGAGAGAAGACGAGGTCAAAGCCGCTTTGCTGAACGCCTATCTCGCTCCGTATCGCTATGTTGGGGCGACGGGCACAGCGAGTCATTTGCGGGAGCTGTATCAACGTTCCTGGTTGCAAGGACCGCTCGCTGACTTGGTCCAAAATGCGCACGACACAATCGCGCGGCCGTTCTTGTATCAGGGCGCGTCTCTGACTGCAGACCAAACGCGCGCTGCCGAGTACTACGAACGGCTGTTCGATGCGCCCCTTCAGCGCGCTGAACGCGCCAAAGTAGCACATGCTTTTGCGTCTACTTATGAGCGCCTGCTCGATAAATCAGCGGCGAGTCAGGTCGATATCGATGCCAAAAACGTGTTGCATGAGAGCCAAGATGTGAGCGTGCGCGAGCTCGGCGGCGCAGCGGAAATTACGATCCATGATTCGTACAAGAACCTGACGAACGCGCCGCAAGAAGTTTTGTACTACTTCGAGCTCCCCGAGGACGCGGTGGTCACCGGTCTTTGGCTCGGCAATTCGCCGGACAAAGCGCAGGCTTTTGCCCACCGTGTTGCACCAAGGGGCGCCGCGCAGCGGGTTTACAAAACCGAGGTGCGCCGCCGAGTGGACCCTGCGCTCGTGGAGCAGGTGGGTCCGCGCCAATACCGCCTGCGAGCGTATCCCGTGCAGGTGGAGCGCCCCCTGCATTTGTGGATGAGCTACGCGACTCGCCCGGCGCATCACCTGCTTCCGCGCCCGAAGCTGCTCGAACGCCGCAACGTGTTTTCCGATGCGCGCACGCAGTACGCCTTCGCTGGTACCAAGGCCGTACCAGAAAAGGACGACGACTGGGTGCGTGTGGCATTGCCGTCAACGAGCACTGTGCCGGAGCGCGAGACCATCATGCTGGCGGGGCAGCTCGTTGAACGCACACCACGCCCGCTGCCTTGCGACACTTGCGAGGTGCAGCAGGGGAGCGGAGAGCGTATTGCCATTGTCGTCGACCGTTCGCGAAGCATGAACGAAGCTGCGGTGAACGCGCAGCTTGCTTGGGCCCGCCGCGCGCTCAGGGGCTACGCCGTCGACGTGATTCTCGCCGCGACTGACGCGAGCGGGCGCGCAAGGGAGCGTCGCAGTCTCAGCGCTATGCTCGATACCCGTGCGCTTGGCTCGAGCACGTTCTCCTCGCTGCTCTCGGAAGATCTGAGTGGGTATGCCGCGGCGTTCGTGCTCACGGATGACGACGGTTATGATCGCGCAAAAGACCTCACGCTCACCGGTCTGCCAGCAGCGCTGTGGATGGTGCATTTAGGCAAGCTCGCGCGTGCCTACCCGGATGCGCTTGGTGACGCGCTCGCAAGGAAAGGAAGTGGGGTGACGCTCACGCTGCAAGACGCGTTCGGGCGCTGGCTCACGCACACGCACGAAGCTCATGTTTTGCAGGTCACCGAACAAGATACATGGGTAGGACGCGGCGCGCTGGATTTGCGCGGCCAGAACAACGCTTCACCCGTGGAACAGATTGCAGCGAAGTTGTGGATTGCGGCAGACGCCGCTGACAAAGCGCAGCGTCCTAGCCTGCACGCGCTGGCTCAAACGATGAGCGTCGTGACGCCGCTCTCGTCCATGATCGTGCTCGTCAATGACGACCAACACAAGCAGCTCGCTAAAGAGAACGAAGGTGCGAATAAGTTCGAGCGCGAGGCCGAAGACGGAAAAGAAAAGACGCCTGACGCGCATGACGCGTTCGGCTTGAGCGCAACGCCTGAACCAGAAGAGTGGTTACTGATCTTTGCGCTGCTCTTCGTCGCGCTTGCTTACGCACGTTTTGGCGGCAGCGGCAGTAGGCGCGAGGTTCTGCGCTGATAGTCCTTGTAGCTCGGGTATTTCCCAATCGAAATGCGCTCGGTGAAGGTGGTTGAGCCCTGGAATAACAGAATCAGCAGCACCGCACCCACCAAGCTGCGCCAGTCTCCACTCGCGACGTAACCGAACGCAGCGATGCAGCACCACATGGCCTGTTCGCAGAAGAAGTTCGGATGACGGCTGAAGCGAAAGAGCCCTGTGGTTAGAAAGGGCGGGTCCATGGTGCGCTCTTTTTTGAGCTTGTGAAAGCGCCACTGCTGCTCATCTGCGATGGTCTCTCCGAGCAAAAACACCAGGAACGCAGCAGCGGCGAGGAAGTCTAGCGCCGTGAGTGGCACTTGGTGCTCGTAGGCAAACCAAGCCGGAATAGCGATCGCCCACAGCAAAAAATTCTGATAGGGCGCGATGAACGTCGCGTTGAAGACTTGGAAAAGCACGGGCCCAAAGCGTTCACGCAGGACCGGCCAACGGTAGTCTTCGCCGTGCCAATCAAACCCGCCCTTGCGCGCAAAGTTAAACGTGAGCCGCGCGCCCCACAGCAGCGTCAGCGCGAACATGATGTTGAGACGTGGGTCAGAGAACCCGGCGTAGGCTGCAAAGACGCCAACGTAGATCTCTGGGATGAGCGACCACAAACGGTCCACTTGCGAATAGTTTTTGGTGATAACGCTGAGCAGCCAGCAAAGGAACGTAGCCGCCAAACAGAGATAGATGGAGACGTACAACGGTGACATGGAGCCGTTGTACTAGCTCTCCCTTACGCGAGCAAACCCAGCGCCGCGTCGACAGAGTCCGTGCGGTTCAGCGCGTTACGCAGTGGCTCTGCGTCGTCCAGGCCAGCAAAGTAGTGTTTGTAGTGTTTGCGCATGAACGGCACGCCAAACTCTTCGCCGATCTCTGCAACGAGTGCCGCCAGATGTTCACGCGCGAGTTGTAAACGTTCTTCTCGCGTAGGCGGCGGTAGTGTGACCCCGTGGTCGAGCAGCGCACGTGCCTCGCGAAACACCCACGGATGGGCAATGGCGTGGCGGCCGATCATCACGCCTTCGCAGCCCGTCATGTTCAGCGCTCGCACGCAGTCTTCGCCGCTGCGAATGTCGCCGTTGACGATCACTGGAATGCGCACCACTTCACGTGCACGCTGCGCCCACGTCCAGTCCGCGTCGCCCGTGTGGCCCATCTTGGCCGTGCGGCAATGAATGGTGAGCGCTTTCACACCAACATCTTCCAGCCGGCGCGCCAGATCGATGATCGGCATTTCCGACTCGGGGCCAAAACCAATGCGTGTTTTTACTGTCACCGGCAAAGACACAGCGGATACGATGCGTTTGGCCATCTCCACCATGGCGGTGGGATTGCGAAGCCAGCCAGACCCGGCGCCGCGCGCGGCAATCTTGGGGACCCAGCAACCGCAGTTGATGTCCAAATAAAAGGGTTCTGCGGCTTCTGCGATGCGGGCGGCTTGCTCGAGCGTCTCCGGATTCGATCCGTAAATCTGAATCGCCGTGTACACATCGTCCTCCGCAAGCTTGATCTTGCGGAGTGCATTGTTGTTCCCGTGTATGAGATTCTCTACGTTGATGAACTCGGTGAGTGTGATCTCGGCGCCTCGCGCACGGCAGATGCGGCGAAACACGAGATCCGAATACCCCTCGAGCGGCGCCAGGATGACCGGACGCCCACGCATCATGTCATCAAACGATTTCACGGTACTGCAAAGATCCTCGTCTGGCGTGCCGGGATGGGCTGTGTGCTGCCAGTCACCGACGTCGAAGTCACCAGCTCTTGCATGGTGCCGCTCGGAAGACCCGTTGCATTCTGCGCGCTATCAGCGCGGTTGACTGCAACATAGACAGTGTCACCCGTGGTCGTGAGTTTGTAGACCCAGAGGTTTGCGCTGACGGAGACTGTGGTGCGGGTGCCGCGGCGCATGGCCGGATGGGCCGCACGCGCCTGGCCGAGGACCTTCATCCGATCGAAGAGAAACTGCTGATCCGCGTTGAGCGAACCAAATTGCATCACGCGACGGTTATCTGGATCGCCAGCGCCAGCAAGACCCACTTCATCGCCGTAATAGATGAGCGGTGCGCCCTTGTTCGTCATGAGCACTGCGAAGGCGTTAGCGAGCCGCTCGTAAGGTGCGCGATAATTTGGAAGCTGCGGCTGGTTTACCCAGGAGCGATCTTTACCGTCCGAATACTCGTCCCACATGGGCGTGTCTTCTGCTTGGTGAATCACGCGGCCAAGGTCGTGGTTGCCAATCCAAGTACTCATGACCGCCGTGGGTCCGTAGAAGGTGTCGTTCCCATCCATGAAACTCGCCAGCGCCGCCATGTCGTAGCCGCTCTGACGCATGACGACTGCTTTGAGCAGGTTGAGCCGCAGAGGAAAGTCGAATTGGCCATCGAGCTTGGTCTTGGGATCGACGAACGAGCGCAGAAACTCACGGTTCCCAAAATCGTAGGTTTCGCCGACCATATAAAAGCGCTGCTGCGGTGATTGTTTGGCGATGATTTCGCTCGTCACGCGCTGGCGCAGCTGAAGCAACCAAGAGTTGTCCACGTGTTTGATTGCGTCGAGCCGCAGGCCGTCGATGTTCGTGTCTTTGATCCATTGCAGCACGTTACCGACCGAATAATCCCGCGCGTCGGCGTTGGTGAAATTCCAGTGCGGCAAATAGTTCGTGAACCAGCAGCGATGGCCCTGGGTGTTCCAATCACAAGGACCGCAGGTGCAATCGCTACCGTCTGGAAGTTTGGCGGGCCAAAACCAGTCCGGATGCTGCACATAGACAGGGCTTGTAATGTGTACGTGCACCATCGCGTAGTCGAAGAGTACTTTGA
>JBIKMD010000802.1:0-3368 GCA_044359465.1 Myxococcota bacterium | reverse complement strand
AGGGTTCTTCGTTGATCTGAAGGCCATGTTCCCATTGCTCGGACTCGAGCGGAACGACTTCGTGTTCGGTGCGAGCCTCGGGTGGGCGTTTGATGACCGGCCGCGTTTGAGCGCTGTGGCTTCGCTTCCAACGAGCGTACCTGCATCGGTTCCTGCGTCGGATACTATTGTGACGCCTATGGCGGGGCCAACGAGCGAGCCTGCGACACAAGTCACATCCGGCGCACAAACACCCTGAAGCGCGTAATCATTAGCGCGAAAGCGAAAAAGCGGCCGCGTCTTTTGGGGCATGAACAACTCATCGCTCGTCATTCTTCGTACCTTGCGTTCTTGGCTTGAATCGCGACTTGGCGCGGACGCATCCATTGAGGACGCGGCTGTGGCACTACAGATTCCCGCGCGTACGCTCCAGCATCACTTGAACTTGGCGGGGACTACTTTCCGCGGTGAGCGGACGGGCGTTCGCTTACAGGTTGCGATGCAGCGCTTGTCGCAAACCGATACGAAAATCGACGCCATTGCGTGTGAAGTTGGCTTTGCGACCTCGCAGTACTTCAGCGTTTGGTTTCGCTCGCTCGTGAACAAAACGCCCTCGTCTTTTCGCGCCGAGGCCCGCGGGGCGCCGCAAGCCACAAGCGTCCTCGCTGCGTGAGGCTTGGAATTCGTACGCCGAGAGTTTGACAGGGACACTGAACGAATGTTCATTCTTTTGTCATGATCCTCGTCGTTGCCGAAAAGCCCTCCGTCGCGCGGGATATTGCGCGTGTTCTTGGCGCCAACCAGCGGCACGAAGGCCATTTGCGCGGCAATCACTACGCGGTGACGTGGGCCATAGGTCATTTGGTACGCCTCGCCCAACCAGATGAAATCAGGAGCGAATGGAAGGCGTGGCGGCATGACGCGCTGCCTATGTTTCCGGGTGAATGGCCGCTCGTGGTGATTGACGAGACCCGGGATCAGTTCAACGTCGTTGCTGGTTTGCTCAATGCACCAGAGGTTCAGCAGGTCGTGTGCGCAACCGATGCGGGGCGCGAGGGCGAGCTAATCTTTCGGTTCATTCGTGAGGCGGCGCGCTGCAAAAAACCGGTGAAGCGACTGTGGATCTCCTCGCTGACAGAACCTGCGATCGCTGCGGGTTTTGCCAAGCTGCAAGACGCGAGCGCGTATGATGGTCTGGCGGATGCCGCCCGCGGACGCGCGCAGGCGGACTGGCTTGTCGGCATGAATTTGTCTCGTTTGTATACGCTCGCGCACAACGACAAGTTGTCCGTGGGCCGCGTGCAAACGCCAACGCTGGCGCTGATTGTGGCGCGAGACAAAGAGATTCGTGATTTCGTGCCGCTGGACTACCTCGAGGTGGTCGCTTCGTTCTCCGCCGGCAGCGAGTGTTACAAGGGCACTTGGTTCAGTCGCACGCCGCAAGATGAGCGCTTGAGTGAACGAAAGCGTTTGCCTCCAGATGGTGCGGAGGCCTCTGCCATCATCGATCGCGTACGCGCCATGGGTGAAGGCGTCATTCGCTCGCGGAAAGATGAAACGCAGCGCCTGCCGCCGCCGCTGATGTACGATCTGACTGAGCTACAGCGCCACGCCAACCGCTTGTTTGGTTTTAGTGCTGATCAAACGTTGAAGCTTGCGCAGAGTTTGTACGAGTCGAAGAAGCTGCTCAGTTATCCGCGAACGGATAGTCGGCATCTCTCGACAGACGTGGCCAAGACTTTGCCAGAAGTGGTGGCTGCGGTGGCCTCACGTTATCCGCCCGTCAACACGGCCGCGCCTCTGTCAAAGCGTTTTGTTGATGACACCAAGGTTGGTGATCACCACGCGATCATTCCGACGACCTTGGATCCTCGCGGCGTGACGTTGTCGCGAGATGAAGCGCGCTTGTACGACCTTGTGTGCCGTCGTCTGCTGTCTGCTTGGCTTCCTGATCACGTCTGGTCGACGACCACGCTCATCACGGACGTGGGGGGCGACCAGTTTCATAGCGTAGGTAACGCAGTCATCGACTTGGGTTGGAAGGCGCTAGAGCTTCAATCCAAGAAGCCGCGTGCGGAAGACGATTTGCCGCAAGGGCTCGCAGAGGGCGGAAGGCATGCGGTCAAAGACGTGAGCTCGATCAAGAAGCAAACGCAGCCGCCCAAAGCGCTGACCGATGCTTCATTGCTCTCGGCAATGGAGACGGCGGGACGTCTGCTCGATGACAAAGAGCTTTCGCGGGCCATGAAAGAGTGCGGGCTGGGGACGCCTGCAACGCGGGCTTCCATCATCGAGACGCTGATCGCGCGAGCCTACGTGGAGCGTGTGGACAAGACTTTGCGCGCGACTGAAAAAGGGTTTGCGTTGATAGCGAACGTGCATCCAGATGTTGCGAGCCCGCTCATGACGGGGCAATGGGAAGCGCGTTTGCACGCGGTTGCGCGAGGGGAGGGCCAGCTCGCGGAGTTCATGCGCGGCATTGAAGCGTACGTGCGTGAAGTGGTGGGGCGTGCGCCGCCTCCCAGCGCTAGTCCGCCGCCCGTTGGCCCGGGTGGTCCTGGCGTGTCTCGGTTCAAACAAAGCGGGGTTGTACCTCATCCGGGCGCGCTGTCTGGCGACAACGGGATCACGCCTGCGTCCGTGGCGTCTGCCGCGCGAGCGCCTTCTCCCATGCCTCAGTCCATGCCTCAGCCCAGGCCTCAGTCGCTCAGCGAGGCACTTGCAGTCTTTGGTCATGCTGGTTTTCGGCCGCAGCAAGAGGCGGTCTGCCGCGCTGTAGAGGCAGGTCATGATGCGCTACTCGTCATGCCTACGGGCGCCGGAAAGTCGCTGTGTTACCAGCTCCCTGGTTTGGTGCGTGGTGGAACCACGTTGGTGCTCAGCCCCTTGATTGCGCTCATTGAAGATCAAGTGACCAAACTGCAGGCCATAGGGCTGCGGGCAGAGCGCATTCATTCGGGGAGAACGCGCGAGCAGTCGCGTGCCGTGTGCGTGTCGTATCTTGCGGGCGGTTTAGACTATCTGTTCATCGCACCCGAGCGTCTTGGTGTGCCTGGTTTTCTCGAGATGCTTGCGCGTCGCAAACCTACGTTGATCGCGGTCGATGAGGCGCATTGCATCTCGCATTGGGGCCATGACTTTCGCCCTGACTATCGCATGCTCGGCGCTAGGCTCGCCATGCTGAGGCCGGCGCCTGTCATGGCGCTCACTGCCACAGCAACGCCGGAAGTGCAGGACGACATCGTGGCGCAGCTCGGGTTGCAAGCGTCGCAGCGTTTCATTCACGGTTTTCGCCGAGAGAATGTTGCGATCGAAGTCGTCAGCGTGCCGCGTCCCCAGCGCATGCACGTGCTCAATGACCTGCTGCGCGAAGCCGCCCACAAGCCCGC
>JBIKMD010000035.1:0-11716 GCA_044359465.1 Myxococcota bacterium | reverse complement strand
TACGGACGGCGACGGCTGCGACTCAAACTGCACCCCAACAGAGTGCGGCAATGGCATTCTCACAGCGGGCGAGGTTTGCGACGACGAAAACCACGTGAACGGCGATGATTGTGACTCCAACTGCAAGCCGACTGGCTGCGGCAATGGCGTGCAGACCGCCGGTGAAACTTGCGACGATGGGAACGTTACAGACGGTGATGGTTGTGATGCGAATTGTACGCCCACTGCTTGCGGTAATGGGATCGTGACGGCGGGTGAGGCCTGCGACGATGCGAACCCCGATAATACGGATGCCTGCACCTCGACTTGTCTTCTGACGGTTGCCCCCGCATTCACGAGTCACGCGACCGTCACCTTCGTTGTTGGCGCTCCCAAATCGTTCGACATCACCACTAGCGGTGTGCCAGCCCTGACTGGCCTCGTGCTGGGTGGTGATGCGTTGCCGAGTGGGCTTAGCTTCGTGGATCACGGAGACGGTTCGGCTTCTCTCGCTGGCACCGCTGCAGACAACACGCTTGGTACGTATGCGCTTGTGCTCACTGCCAACAACGGCATTGCGCCAAGCGCGACGCAAACGCTCACGTTGCAAGTGGCGGCGCCCCCAGAAATCGTGCTGCCTGCCTCGGTGAGCCAGTCTGTCGCTGTGGGAAATGACGAGAGCGTCGCTTTTCCCATAGGAAACACCGGCGGTTCGAACCTCGATTATACCGTGAGCGGAGAGGGCGCGGGTGACATGACCGTCGCGAATGCGCCAAACGGGGGTTCGGTCTCTGGCTTTCGCAGTACGGTCTATTCCAACCCAGCCACGGCTGGAAATGCCGCGCAGTTCTGCGCAGACGATTTTACGCTCACACAACTGACCACCATCACACGCGTTTCTGCGGAGGGATTTACGGTCAGCGGCCTTCCGCTCACCACCGCGAGCCCCACGCTCACTTGGAGTATTTTTGCAGACGCGGGGGGAGTGCCTGCGGGCCATCCCTACGCGAGCTCGTCTCCTGCCACGCCGGTATGGACCTATACCGCGGGTGTGAGCTCGAGCGGAGTGACTACTGCCTCGGGGAGCATTTCGCTCGACTTAGTGGCGGCAAGCCAGAGCGTACGATTGGAACCCGGCCGGTATTGGATAGTCACGAACACAAACGGCACGTTTGCCAATCGTTGGGCGCATTTTGGAACGAGCTTAGGCAGCGGCGGTTTTGCAAGCATAACCATTGCGTCCAATGGTTATGGGACCTGGGTTCAAAACAATACATTTGCCGGCCTTGCCATCTTCGTTGGTGGCATTGCGGACTGCGGCGCATCTTGGCTCGGTGCCGCAACACCATCAGGCGGAAGCGTGGCGCCAGCAGGAAGTGAGTCCGTGAGTATTCAGCTTCTGGCCGCCGCCCTCGCGATTGGCTCTTATCGCGCCTATCTTTGCGTGAGCAGCAATGACCCAAAATATCCTACGAAAGCGCTGCCTTTCGATTTGACCATTGCACCGTAAGCGCAACCCGCAAATGCCGGGAAGCGCCCGCGACAAGCGCTTTCCTATGTCGATACCGCTCGGCGTATGCGCATCACCACCGCTGCCTTGCCAACCAGAGAAACCGCGTCGTCTGTGGTCGCACGTGGTCGTTTGGCCACGCGTCATGAGGCGGGTCCCGCGACAGATGCTTTTGACCGAGAGCTTTCGATTGGAAACGCAAGTGGCCGCTTCATCGCACCGCGCGCAGAGCCTGAAGTGGCCGGACCCATTCCGCTCGCCGATCAGCCGCGGTCTCCTATCGCAAGAATTGTGTGTATCACCGTCGCAGTG
Source organism: Myxococcota bacterium (assembly GCA_044359465.1). Taxonomy (GTDB): domain Bacteria; phylum Myxococcota; class JADLHZ01; order JADLHZ01; family JADLHZ01; genus JADLHZ01. Next base: position 9,915 of record JBIKMD010000035.1, on the reverse strand, counting down.
GCCGGCGTCGCAACGGTGGCGACCGGGGCCGTTTTGGCGGCGAGCTTTCTTCCCCTCGGCATCGCACTCATCATCGTTGGACTGCTCGCGCTTCTGATCAGCGTGCTCTCGCAGCCGCGCGACTTACCCAGTGCGGATCCCACGGGTGTGAACCATTCGGAGTTCGTGAACTTCTCTGGCGAGGTGGCGTTCACACCCGAGTACTACCATCGTCCGAGCACTGAGGCTGAGGTCGTCGAGATTGTGCGCCGCGCTGGCGCTGCTGGCGAGCGTGTCAAAGTCGTGGGCTCCGCGCACTCCTTCGTTGGGAACTTTGTCACCGACGAGCATCTCATCAGTCTGGAGCGTTTGAACACGATGCAAGTTGTGGATCGCGCGCGCGGCATCGTTCGTGTGGGTGCAGGCGCAAAGATTCACGACATCAGTGAGTTCCTGTCAGCGCAAGGTCTCGCTTTTTCCAATCTTGGCGGCATTGCAGCGCAGAGCATCGTGGGCGCGATTCAAACGGGTACGCATGGCTCGGGCCTGGCGCACGGTATCCTCGCAACGCAGGTAGAGCGCATGCGTTTGCTCACCGCAGACGGCAACGTGCGGTGGATCTCCCGCGCGAGTGATCCCGAGCTCTTTTCTGCGGCGCTCGTTGGGCTCGGTGGCATCGGGATCATCACCGAGCTCGAATTGCGCACGGAACCCGCATTCAATCTGGAGGAGCGCATCACACGAACGTCGTTCGAAGCGGCGTTCGACCAAACGAGCATCACACAGCACCTCGCTGACAATGACTACTACCAGATCGTTTGGGTGCCACACGCAGACGCCTTGCTCGTGGAGCGCAATCGCACGCGCGCACCGTCGAGCCCAGACTGGTCGCACCTGAGGACGGAGGAGCCGCTCCTGCAGCGCATCAGCGAGTCACTCGGCCTAGCGGCTAGTGCGTGGCGCGCGATTCGTCCCATGATCATGCGGCTGTCTAGTGCACTCCGGCCTGCCGAGGAGGTTCACGTGGGGCGCAGCGATGCCATCCTCACGCGGCCTGTGGGACCACGCCAGCGCGAAACGGAATATGCGGTGCCACTCGAACGCGCCGCAGAAACCATGCACGCGCTGCGAGATGCCATTGAGCGTGAGGGTTTGCTCATGAATTTCCCCTGCTGCATGCGTTTTGTGCGCGGTGATGACATCCTGATGAGCCCGGCCAATCGCGGCGATAGCGCTTATATCTCGGTGCTGCTGTCAGGCAGCGAGGAAGAGGACGATCGCATCATGCAAGTGGTGCAGCGGGTGCTCTTGGCGCACGGTGGTCGCCCGCACTGGGGCAAGGAGCTAACGCTCGATGCGACCACGGCGCGCAGAAGCTATGGCGACAACTACGATCGCTATCGCACCCTGCGCGATGCGCTCGATCCGAATGGAATGTTTCGGAATCCCTATTTAGACCGCCTGTTTCCGCCAATCCCTTGAGGGCGCCACGTCGCCCCGAACATGATGGCGCGTCGGCGCAGGTGCTTGGCGCGTCCTTTTGCTGATTCCTCTCGATGATGACACATGATCTCCTTCTTTGTTCGTGGCTTTGTGCGTCAAACGCCGAACGACATCGACAGCTGCAATATCGCGCTTACGCCGTATGCGGAGGCTGGGAGTCCGGGAGACAAAGTCCTCGACGGTTGCCTCGCAGCGGCAAAGCTGACGGGGGCGGAATCACCACGGGTACGTAGCCAGGCTGAGCTCATGGTTTCGGCGTGCAAGGGGATCAAGGCACGAGAGATGAGCGTCTTTCTGCTCAAGGAAAAGCTCGCCTTTGCGGGTGAGTCGTTTCGTTCGCTCAAGGCCGCGCAGATCGCTGACCCGACGAACGAGCTCGCGTTCATGACTTACGCCAAATTGCTCGTGAAGCTCTCAGCCTCCGCTTTTCGCGGCTCCGTTGAAGACACCCTAAAGATCAAAGTCGCCGATGAGGTGCGTGAGACGCGCGTCGCGCTCGATCGCTTCACGTCTCCCGAGGCAGCGGCCGCAAAACAAGCGCTTGATGCCCTCCCTCGCCGCTGAGGTGCGTTCAAGTCGCTTCGACGATCTTGGGCGGGGTCCCTGCGCGGCTGATGACTACGGCACCGGCACCCACTGTGGTGATGATGAACACGCAGACCGAACCGAACCATGGAATCAGCGCGAGAAGCGTTAGGGTGGCGAGCCCGAGCCCCATGGCGCCGAGCATCGTCTTTCGCCCTTGGAAGAATGGCAGCTTCTGCCCGAGCAGGACGCAAATCGCGGTATAACCTGCGACGTACAACATGACGAGCACCACGCACGCGAGCGGAATCAGTGCGATGCCGATGATGCTGACTCCGAGCAACACACAAAACGGGAAGAAGCCGACGAGCGTTGCAATGCCGCCAGCAGCCGATTGCATGGGCTTGTCTTGCAGCATGCTGGTGATGCGTTCGATGCGTTCGGGAACGAACGCGATCAGAATCACGCTGATGACGAACGAGGCAATAGACGCAAAAAGCGTTAGGAAGAACAAAAAGCCCGTAGACGAACTGTCCTCTTCGTCGTCGCGGTCGTAGCTGCGAGCATGCGGAGGCGCTGCGCGTTTGGCGAGATTCTTGAACACGTTGCCGTAGCCACCGCCTACTTTCGAGATACTGCCTTTGATGGCACCGCCTTTTTTGAGCACCACATCGCCGCCCATGGCTGCCGCGTCACCTTGGATGACACCTCCCGACTCGACGATGATGTCTCCACCCATGGCGGCTGCATCGCCGCGCACTTGGCCTCGCACGATGAGGTCGCCACCTTGGACCACCACGTCATCGACCGACTCGCCTTTTTCGATGATGAGATCCTGACCGTACGCCGTGCGTTCCGGCGCATCTGGTGCGTCTGGTGGATCTGGCGCATCTGGCAGGTCGGGCGCGTCTGGTGAATCCGGCGGCGGCGCAGCGTTCGCGTCTTCGTCCTCGTCTGTCTCCTCCTCTTCATCGAGCTCTGCATTCTTGCGATAGGGTTTGACGACGAGTGTTGTGCCAGTGAGCCGCGCTTGCAGGTCGCCTGCTTCGAGCACCAGCGCCAGCGTCTCCATCACCGGTCGCTTGGCTGTTTTGAGTGAGATCTTCTGATCGAGCGTGGGCGCGCTCGCTGCAAGTGCCCAGCCCTGTTTGCCTGCGAGCTTCTGCAGCGCCTCGGCGACGGTGCCTTGCATGTCGACGTCCATCGTCTCTGTCGATGCGGGGAACTTTCCATGTAAGCGCACGTTTCTCGCTGCATCAACCGCGACGAACGCGATCCCCGCTAGCCAGAGTGCGCTGATTGTTCTGAACCACATGTGCGATCTCCTTCGAGAAGCACTACGCGGCGAAGCCGTCTTTATTTCAACCGCGCGAGCGATTGAACACAAGGTGTCATGCTTTTGCAGAGACGCTCCGAGCAAGTAAAAGAGTGGTGGCTGCACAAGACATGGCGACGAGTGTGACGCCTGCAAGCACGACCGTTGGCGCTGCGCGGAAGGTGCCGAGCGCAAGTTGTAAAATATGGAGGGTGCGGGAGGCGAACAGGGTCACGTCCATCAGCACTTCGCCGGGCTTCAAAAAACCACTGGCGATGACAACCATGGTCGTGAGTAGCGAGAGCGCGCTCGCTCCGCCCAGAGCAAACAAGGTCTGTTTGAGGCGCCGCGCTTGCTCGGCCGCCGCAATGGCACGCATGGTGCGTTCCATGAAGCCGCTTTTTGCAGGCATCATGCGCAGCGCAGACAACAGCTCCTCTACACGGTGTTCTTCATCCATTTGGCACCTCCGTCTTCGACGCCGGAGCGTCCTTCATTTTCTCTTTCAGCGAGGCTCGGCCGCGATGAATCCACGTCATGATCGTGCCCATGGGTTTTTCCAGTGCGCTTGCTATCTCTTCATAGGATAGCTCGTGCAGGTGAAAAAGCGCGAGCGCTTCGCGTGGGCCTTCGTCCAATTGGCTGAGCAGTTTGAGCGCCGTCTCGGCGTCGATTTTCGTGCCAGGGTCAAAACTGACGCCTGTTTCAATGTCGCTAGGTGGGGCCTCGTGTTTCCGTTTGCGCAGACGGTCTAGGCATTGGCGACGCGCGATTTGGTAGAGCCACGGGGCAAACGGACGTTCGAGATCGAACTTTGCCAGATTTTGGTAGGCGCGCACAAACGCGTCCTGAGCGGCGTCTTCCGCCTCGGTACTGCGTAAATAGCGGCTACATAAGGTCATGACTGCCCGCTCGTGACGCTGAATCAAACGGGCAAAAGCCTGCGCGTCGCCCCGCTGCGCGCGCAGCACGATGTCTCGTTCGTCGTTCACGGTCTGTGTATGCACTACGCACGGCCGCAGGCTTTATTTCAAACTATTTGCCGGGCGAACGGATTTGGTCATGCTGAGCGATGGAAACTCAGACGGCAGCTGTTCGCGCATTTCGCAAAGCGCTCTAAACTGAGCTTGGCTACGGTTGCTTCGAGATGGGTGCTTGCTCTTTGAAGTAGTCTTTGGCGTCGAACGACAGATCGCTGAGCTGCGATTTATCCACGGAATCGATGCGTGTTCCGCCCTGAACAAACACGGCCACATCGTCGCCTGTTGTGTTGCCTAGGACGATAGTCGCTGCTTCCGAACCATCGGCTTTGTACAGCGTGATCTGTTTGCCGACGGGCTCTAGGCCGTGCTGCTTCTTGACCTCGGCGGTAGGCTTCTCCGCGACAATCGCTTTGGCTTTGAGATTACTCAGTTTGTAGAGCAAGTTTGCGACCTTGCTGTCGAGCGCTGGTTTCTGCTCTGGCGCAACGACTTCCCATGTCTCGCCGCCGTCGTCTTTCTTCTTCTTTTCGATCAGGGCGAAGTCTTTGCCGGTCTCAGCGAGTTTTACTTTTTTGATCGCTTCTCGATCAAAGCTGAGTACCTGTTTGTCGCGCAGATCCGAGGTCTTCAGATCCCACTTCTTCAGCACGGACTCGTTCAGCTCATACACAGCAGGCTGGCCGTCGACCATTGCAAAGTATTGTTCCGTGCCACCAACACCTTTGGTCGAGCCAAAACGATAGACCGCTTTGGCATCGCCTAGCTGTACAGTGACGACGAGCTCGGGTTTCACGAGGCCGTATTTGAGTGCGTCTTTGGGATCCAGCGTTTCTGCAGCGAAGCTCTTCGCGCGCGTGTAGCGGAGACCAGACAGCAGCGACGTGACCTGCGCCTTATCTGCTTTGATTTCAGGTAGCCACCACTCTTCGCCCTTCTTCTCGATAGTGTAAGCCGCAGCGCCTTTGACTTCGACTTCGATCTTTTTCACATCGCGATCTTCGAAGGTCGCAAGGCGTTTCTCACGCCACGCAAAGAGATCACGATCGGTTTGATAGGTGATCCCGCCCGGCACCATCAGCACTTTGTTCGTGCCTTCCTGCATGAGGTACACGTGATCGTCGAAGCTGTTCTTCTTGCCGATCAGGTAGATCACGTCTTTATCGCCAACTTTGAAGGCGACAGTCGCTTGCGGCGGCATGAGGCCAAAGTTCTGCAAGTTCTCCGACTTCAGATCGATGGCGATTTTGCGCTTCATCTCGACAAAGTGGTTCACCAGTCCGTCGACGGTCGCTTTTTCGGCAGGTGTAGCGACAGGTTTGGTGATGCGCCACTTGGCCTCGCCTTGACCATCACCGATCAATTCGAAGCTTTGCCCTTTGGCCGTGAGGCGAATCTCTTTGACCTCGCCCGCGGTGAACGAGACGACCTTTTCTTCTTTCTCTTTTTGCTCTTCTTCTGCTTTTTTTCCTTTATACGTGCCAAAATAGCCGTACGCCGCAAACGCTCCTGCGACGACCACGCTCACGCCTAGGCCCGCGAGCTTTCTTTGCATGCTGTTCATGGTTTACTTCCTCCGGCGCACACCGCGGACGGCTACACCAATCGCCAAGATGGCGACGGGCAAGAAGTCCAAGCTGAAGAACTTGATGACTTCACCCTGGGTCTCGGTGAGCGTGATGCGGGTCGCGCCGCGCGTCTTCGGGCGAATCGAGATCTTGCCTTCCTCTTCGGCAAGGGAGTTGATGCTGTTGACGAAGAAGTCGGCGTTGCCGCCGAGCGCGATCGAGCCGCCCTCAACAAACTCCGCCGAGCCGCTGACGAGCAAACGCCCTTCGTCGCTGATTTTGTCGGCCGCTTGTGGCTTCTTCGACGCGATAGCGACGATGCCGAGGGGACCTTTGTTGTCTTTACCTTCGTCGAAATGGGCTTGGCCACCTGCGAACTCAGTCTCGCCCCAGCTCTCTCGGCCCGATTGGGCGATCAGGCTGGCCGCCACGCCAGCGAGCGCGTTCGGCATCGCGTCCTTGATGTTGAGCGATTTGGTGAAGGGCAACGCAATCGGAACCGTGAAGCCCTCTACGATTGGATGTTTGTCGTAACCTGCGGCGATCACGACTGCAGGCGACAGGCCGCGGCCTTGTGAGGTGGGATCGACGATCAGGTCATTGCGCACTTCGATGTGCCAGATGGCTGCGAGCTTCTCGACGCCAGTCACGCGGCCCGCGTGGTTTGCTGCAAACACTTTGCCGCCTTTTTCGATCCATGCAGACAAGGCCGCAATTTCTGGATCGGCGAGCGGTGTTTTTGGTGCCAAGATAATGATGACCTGCGCATCTGCCGGCACGGTGGGCGTGACCGCTGTGGCCGGCGCGTTGAGGTTGATGTCTTTCGGCGCGGGCCCGGCCAGCTCTAGCGCGTCGACGGTGTAACCTTCATTGCGCAGCAATTCGGCTGCGGGTTTGGCGCCCTTGCGCGTTTCATCTTCAATGTCGATTTCGCCGTGGCCTTTGAGGAAGTAGATCTTCTTTGCGGTAGAAGAGGTCGACTTGATGAGCGCGTTGGTGAGCTCTTGCTCGCTCAGATCCTTCGGTCGACCTTCGTACTGCATGGAGGTGAAGACAATGCGCGAACCGTTCTCGCGGATCTGATATTTCTCAGCCAAATCTGGGCGCGAAACGGGATCGACGAACTCGACTTTGAGCTTGTCCGTGAATGATGCGTAGCGTTCGAGCGTTTCTTTTGCGCCGCGGTACTGTGGCTCATCGTTGCGGTAGAACGCATACACTGTGACCGTTTGGTTCAGTGCTTTGAGCGTTTTGGTGGTTTGGTCCGCGAGCGTGAACAAGCCGTCGCGCGTCATGTCGAACTCTTTTGGGTTCTTCATGGCGACGTAGTTCGCGACAACCAGTGCGCCAATGAAGAAGAACGACGTGGCCGAGGTGATGATCCACAGGGCCGTCGAGCGGTTGCCCACGGCATTTTTTGCGCGGCCGCGGTTCGACAGGAAGTAGAAGCCAATCAGTGCTGCGCCAACAATGAGCTTGGCGAAAAACAGCGCGCCAAACCCTGCAAACAAGAAGGTGAGCGGCGAGGATAGGACGAGAACGAGACCAACACTTCCGAGTAGTTGTCCGAGCAACATGTTAGTTCCACCTTTCCGCTTCGACCACGCGGTGCGTGAGGAAGAGGCCGAGCGTGATGAGGCTCAAGTAATAAACGAGGTCTTGCACGCGGATGACGCCGCGTACGAAGTTCTCGAGGTGCACAATCAACGACAGGCCGTTGGCCACTTCTGACACCCAGCTCTTTTCGCCGGTGCCAGCGAAGCCAATCATCCAAAACAAGATCAACACGGCGAAGGACACGAGCACGGCGACGATCTGTGAATCCGTGACGCTCGATGCAAACAAGCCAATCGCAATGACCGTCTCGCCGAGCAGGAACATGCCAATGTAGCCGGTGGCGACGCTGGCCCAGTCCACGGGCGACGCATCACCCGTGGCGCTACCGTAGATCTGCAGGATGATCGGGTAGGCAAGCGTGATGCCGAGCAGCACGAGCACGAGCACGGAAGCGGCGAAGAATTTGCCGAGCACTATCTCGATCGGCCGCACCGGTGTGGTCATCAGGAGCTGCATGGTCTTAGTGCGCTTCTCTTCGGCAATGAGGCGCATGGTGATCATGGGGAGCATGATCAAGAAGAAGACCAAAATGTTGAAGAACAGCGGCGTGATCACCATGTCGTTGAAGTTCATGCGCTCGAGCATTTGCTGCGCTTGCATCTGCGTGAACTGCGACGATTGCATGTTGAAGGACGCGACGAGCACTACGAAGAAGTACGCGCTGATTGCGGCGAATGCCGTGAGCAACACATACGACGTAGCGGTCGTGAAATAGATCCGTAGCTCTTTTTTGGCGATGGCGAAGGTGTTTCCCATGGCTTCCTCAGGCCGCCTTCACTGCCGGGGCGGCAGCGGTGCTGGCTTTGTCTAGGTCGTTGATCATGATGTCGAATACTTCATAGAAGTTCGGCGTGCGCTCGGCGGTGCGATAGCGGTTGATGAGGTTGTCGAGCATGTCATCTGCGGCCACTTTGCCGCGGTGAATGATGATCGCGCGCTGGCAAATCTGCTCCACCTCGGCCAAGTTGTGCGTCGAGAGCATGATGGTGTGCTCGACGGCGAGCGACTTGATCAGATCACGCACGTTGCGTTGTTGCTGCGGGTCGAGGCCGCTCGTCGGCTCGTCCAAAATGAGGACGGGTGGGTTGTTCAGCAGCGCCTGCGCAATACCGCAGCGTTGTTGGTAGCCCTTCGACAGGTTGCCCGTGAGGCGGTCGCGGACTTGGGTGAGATCCGCTTTTTGTAGCACGCGGTCGATTTCGCCTTTGCGGGCTTTTTTGGTCACGCCTTTGATGCTTGCAACAAAGTCCAAGTACTCCCAAACCGTGAGGTCTGGGTACACAGGGACGACTTCCGGCAGATAACCAACGCGGCGCTTCACTTCCATGGGTTCTTCGAACACGTCGAAACCTGCGACTTTGGCACCGCCAGTGGTCGCCGGAATGTAGCCGGTGATCACCTTCATGGTGGTGGATTTTCCGGCGCCATTTAGGCCCAAAAACCCAACGATTTCGCCCTTTTGAACGTTGAAGCTGACGTTATCGACGGCGAGCAAATCCCTGTATCGCTTCGTGAGCTCTTTGACTTCGATCATGAATCTCCTCCCTCTGCGGTCCGCTTCGGCGGCCGCCATGCTGACAAACTGTCGTTCTTGCCCGGATATTTCCCTGTTTCCACGGGCTGCATGGGGGTTATCGATCACCGGCCTTTGGGTCAAGATTCTGGGGTCTCGGGTTCGGGCGGCTGACTTTTGTCTGTGCCGGCCAGGTGTACGTCAAGGCGACTGAACGCTCATACGCGCGGGGCATGCCGAGAAAAGAAGGCGAGGGATGAAACAATGATCATAAACCGCGCCACTAGCCCCATGACGACCGTTCCTGTTGCACATGAAGCTGCGCATGCCCCCCTTCTAGACGTTCAAATCCCAACGCCGGTTCCGCAGTTCGTGGGTCCAAACGGCCCTGCGTCCGAAGCGCTTCGCTCAGTCGTTGTTCCTACGCCAGTGTTGGCTCCGCCGGTCATCGCACTTCCTTCTGGCACGGCCAGCACACCCGCTGTTGTCACGAGCATGCGCGCGGCGATGCGCTCGTTAGCCTCTGCACGTCCTACTGTGACCGCTGCTGAGCTTTCCGAGATCGCTGCGGACCCGGCTGCGCGACAGGCCTTTGCCAACCAGCTCTACGCTCTGCAGCACACAGATGCGCGAGCGGCACGCCGAGTCTTTGGCGCCATGTCGTCGCTCGTCGAGCGGATGAGCGCGGAGACGCGTGAAGCCATTGGCCCACACTTCCTCGCGCCGCTCGTACAATCGACGTCCTTCGATGGTGCGCCTCTCCAAGCCCGCGCTTTGGTTGAAGCCGTCGCGGGCCACGCCATTACAGACGCAGAGTGGCAGCAATTGATGGATGCGTCGCGTCCCGATCCTTTTGGGAGCGCCGGCGGTGACGTCACGGGTGTGGCTTCCGCTGGCACGCCGGATCCGCAAGGG
>JBIKMD010000801.1:0-3373 GCA_044359465.1 Myxococcota bacterium | reverse complement strand
CGAAGTCGACGGTCGTCACGCCGGCAGCAGGGTCGAGCAAAACGACTCTGTTGCCGTCGAAGCGGTCGAAAACCACGAAGTGGTTGAAGCGCCAGTGCAACACGGAAGCGCGGGGAAGGTCGAACCACGCCTGACGCGGTACCGAAACGGCTCTGCCGGCGAGACCATAGCGAGACGCAACCTCGAGCAAGGCCTTGGCCGACGCGCCATCACGTCCGATACCGACCGCTGAACGAACGGCCGCAAGCGGCTCCTTGCGGCCAAAGTGCGCAAACACCATACAAAGCGCTGCAGCACCGCAGTCCGCCATTTCGAGGGCGGCGACAAAGGGGATTGCGTTACGAGCCATCTGAGAACCAGTTGTGGGTGAATCGGCGAAGGCTCGGAATGAGGAGCATGATGATTGGCTCGGCGCGTAACTCGACGTGAGCGATTGCTGTCAATCCGTCGTGGTAGTGAAATGTCTCGTCGTCGAGCAGGAACCCGTCGCCCGGCATTCTTGCCGCTGCGACAAAGACCGGCCCAGCGAGCGTTAAACTATCGCGATGTTCGGGACCAAGGAGCCGCTTCGCCTCCGAGGGACCGATCACAGAATCCGACAGACTTTCTATCTTGAGGTCTACGTAAGCGAATCGGTACCCGTTGAGCTCAAGGCGCATGCGAGAGCCAATCTCGGCGCGAGGTCTATGCATTCCCGGGAAAAAAGCGATCAGCGAATAGCCAGTACTGCCAGTGGGTGCGAGCGAAGCAACCATATCACCGGCGCCAACGAGCTGCCCGGGATAGACATGCAAGTCATTGACCGTTCCGTCTACGCTGGCAGTCACCACTCGAAGCGCGACGTTTGCGCGTGCCAAGTCACTTTGCGCTCGGGTTTGCGCCACCATTTTTGCGGCTTCTGTGTCCGTCGGATCACGGAGCCAACGAATGAGTTGTTGTTCGAGATCGTTTTCGACCCGTGCTAGCTCTGCCAGCTCACGGCTATCATCCAGAACGCACAGCCCATCTCCCGCACGAACGTGATCTCCGCGATTCGCAAGGACGCGCTTCACGACACCGCTCGTATGCGCCGTCACTCCGACCTTACTTTGCAGGCGGACCAGCGCTTGTCCTGTTCCGTACGCTTTTACTTTCACGAGGACCAAAAACAAACCGAGCACCACAGCAAAGACGAGCAGCAGAGCGAAAACGTTGTCTAGCGTGCGCGAGTGAATCGCCAGCATCTGGCCTGGTGCTCGTTCACCCTCTTTGAGCGCTTCGAGCGCGCGCGGATTGAACACCGAACCCGCTTGCAGTGCGCGGCGCTCGCTCTCTAAGGTTCCGGCAAGCCGCGCCACGGGGCCCGCGAGCTGCGCGGAGAACAATCGTAATGCGATCTGGTCAGACGCTGAAAACGGCTTTTCATCAGCATTGCGATGCGCCACCAAAACGGCAATCGCACGGCGCCCCACCCCCACCACGGCTTCCGTCATTCCGCGCTCGCTGCCGGTTCCTTGCGGCGCGTCTGCATCACGTTCGTAGCGCGCGTCGTCGTGAAGCCGTGCAAGCATCGTCCCGAGGCCCGTTCGGGCCGTGAAGCTCACGATGCCGGCGGCACTACTGATCTCGCGGGCCTCACCGCTTTCACTATCCGGAGCCCACAGCACTTCGTCTGCGTCCTCGTGAAAGAGGATGTACGCGCGGCTTGCGCCGGTCAGCGCCTTGATGCCCTCTTCTGCAGCCGCGCGCAGTGACGCCGCTCCAAATGCGCGACTCACGTTGTCTGCGTGCTGCAACACTTGCGCGAACATCTCATCCGCAACCGTGTTCGCTTTCGCACCACGCGAGACCTCCTGCGCCCGCACGCGGGACCAGTAGCTCTCGAGGCTGCTCTGCACGAGCGGAGGCATGGCGTCGCTTTGCGGCAGCCGGTGCGTGATGAAAAAAATATGGCCCGCGCTGACGTCGCCTGAAAAAGGCTCCAAATCAGCGCCGGCAGCGAGCACCAACGCGGGCGCGCTCAGCGGCCTCTCGTTCGCGTAGTTGTCATGAATGAAGGAGAGGGTGTCAGCGGGTGGCGCATCACCCACGACGAGTGTGGCCACTTCTTCCACTGCAAGGAAGGCCCGACCCTCATCGAGCGTATCGACGAAGGCAGGAAACACCTGCGTACTCGGCAAGACCCGCATGGCCACTTCTTCAAACGCGCGGCAGGCAATGAACAGAACGCGCACGGGACGCTGCTGCAAAAACGAATGCAACGCGCCGAGCGAGCTCGGAAGATCGTCGACGAAACGAACACCAATACGACCGTCTGCTTCAAAGCGCATGACCTCGGCGCTCGCGTAGAAACTACCGAGCCCAAAGGGCAACTCTGCTTCTATTGAGACAATGGCGCCAACGCTCGCAAACGCAGGAAGCAGTCCATCCAGCGCTCTGAGGCCTAGCCCCGTGCGGCTGACATCCACAAGCGTCGCTGCGGCCTGCCTACGGCCGTTGACTTCACGAAGAGCAGCGCTGCCCCGAGTCGGCACGCGAGGCGAGCGATGCGAAAAAGGAGCATCGGTCACTTTGAATGGCTATAACCCCTTAGAGGGCAACGCAAAAGTTTGTCATGTCCGAACCAGTTCTCATCGCCGATCGTTATGAGTTGAGCCGCAAGCTAGGCAAGGGCGCGCACGGCATCGTCTACGCCGCACTCGACAGGAAAACAGGCGAGCAGGTCGCGATCAAAGTGCTCGGAAGTCAGTGGCAAGACCCAGATCTACGTCACCGATTTGAGAACGAAGCCAAGCAGACCATCAAGCTTCAGCATCCGCACATCGTGCGCGTTTCGGATTTTGGCGAGCACAAAAACCGTCCGTATTTGGTGATGGAGCTGCTCTCTGGCGACGTCGTGTCAGAGCTGCTCAAACGCGAACAACGCCTGTTGTCTCCCATGGTCGTACCCCTGCTGCTGCATGCCGCGCAGGGACTTGCGGCCGCGCATGCCGCCGGCGTCGTCCATCGTGACATCAAACCGGAGAATTTGTTCCTGGTTGACGGGCAGCTCAGCGCCCTGAAGATTCTCGACTTCGGAATTGCCAAAGCTAGCGACGAGACCCGCAGCGTCACGCAAACTGGCGCGGTGGTCGGCACGCCCGGCTACATTGCCCCTGAGCGCCTCGAAGGTAGTCGCTTTGATGGTCGCAGCGATGTGTTTTCGCTCGGCGCGGTGGGCTATCTCGCACTGACCGGTCAGCACGCCTATTCAGAAGGCAAAGATGGGATCATTGAGATCATCATGGCGGTGCTCAACGACCCATTGATTGCCGTTCGCGATTTGGCGCCCGAAACTTCACCCGCACTCGCTGCGCTCATTGAACGGATGCTGAGCAAGGATCCCGCAGCGCGA
>JBIKMD010000799.1:0-3378 GCA_044359465.1 Myxococcota bacterium | reverse complement strand
GCGTCAACCAAACAGTGAGACCGATCGCCACGGCGAGCAGTCCGAGACCGATGCCCCAAGAGATGCGTAACTTTCGTCTTCGCTTTTTTTCTCGCGCCATCAGCGTTGGCAGCGGTGTACGCGCGGTAGGGAGCTTGACGAGGTTTCTGGGTTCAGACGGACTTGGCTGCATGCCCACGGAGCTGCATCAAATAGACCACTCGAAGCGATGCTCTCAGGTCCGAGCGGAGCCGGCTCTAACGCGATGGAATCCAAATCGTGATCGATGTCCCGCTGCTTCCCTGGCTCTCGATTTCAACCGAGCCCTTGTGCGCTTTGGCAATACTGCTCACGATGGCCAGGCCAAGGCCCGTGCCTTTGCCGCTAGGTTTGGTCGTGAAGAAGGGCTCGAGTACCCGCGTGGCGATCGCTTTGGGAATTCCCGTGCCGGTGTCTGTCACGGTGATACCCGCCTCGTTGGCTCGGCGCCGAAGGCTCACGGTGATCTTGCCTCCGCTCGGGGTGGCGTCCGCTGCGTTCATCAGCAGATTGAGCAGTGCTTGCATGAGGCGAGAACGGTCCGCGGCAATACGCTCCGTCGAGGCAATGCGGACTTCCATGGCAATGCCCTTTGATCGCAGCGAAGCGCCGATGAGGCGTAAACAAGAGGATGCGACATCGAGCGGAGCCAGCTCAGCGAGCGTTAGGGGCTGCTCGCGCGCAAGGTCGAGGAGCCCACGCATGGTTTCTCCCATGCGATTGAGGCCATCGCGAATAGCAGCCAGGTATTCGCTGCGTTTTGGCGCAGGCATGCTGTCATCGCTCAACGCCTCGACCAGGCTTTTGACGCCGGTGAGCGGATTGTTCACCTCATGCACGACCGAGGCCGCCAGCATGCCAATCGACGACAGCTTCTCTATCTGCATGAGGCGCTTGTGCTCGTCTGCAAAGCGCTGGTTGAGCGCAGAGACAGAAAGCGCGTAACGGATGGCCCTATCGAGAATGGGCGTGGTGAGCTCGCTTTTAATCAGATAGTCGGTCGCGCCAGCCTTCATGGCAGCGACATCTATCTCGCGGTCTCCTTGTCCTGTGAGCAAGATGACCGGCGTCGTGGAGCCGCCTTCTCGTATTTTTTCCAGTAGCTCGATGCCGGTCTGAGCCCCCAGCCGATAGTCCAGCAGCACGACGTCTGGCTTGTTTTGCGCAAAGCGCGCGAAGCCAGTCTCGAAGTTGCTCGCCCAGTCTAACTCGATTTCGTTGCCAGGTATGCGGCGAAGAAGGTCTTTGGCGATGACGAAGTCATCCTCATCGTCGTCGATGAGAAGGACATGGGTGGTCACGAGTGTTTGTCCCCGCGTGGCAACTCGACGATGCCGAACCAGTATGTGCCTAAGGTTTTCATGACGTCTACGAGCGCGGTGAATGACACCGGTTTGGTGATGTAGGAGCTCACTCCGAGCTGATAGGTCTTGAAGATGTCTTCGTCCGCTTTCGAGGTCGTCAAGACAACAATAGGAATCTGACGGATCTCCGCGTGTTCCTTGATCTCTTTGATCGCTTCGCGTCCGTCCTTTTTGGGCATGTTTAAATCGAGCAGAATCAACGCAGGGCGCGGCGAGCTTTCTGGGTTTGTGTATCGCCCTCGGCGTAGCAAATAGTCGAGCAGCTCCTCGCCATCGCTCACGGTGCGCAGCTCGTTTGGCACCTTGCTCTCTTTGAGCGCATCGCGGGTGAGCATGCGGTCTTCTTCATCATCGTCAGCTAGGAGAATCGTCACGGAGTCTTTCACTCGCCCCTCACTCTTGCAGTGCGCTTGTCAGCTTTCGCAGGGTAGTACAACCTTGAAAATCGAACCTTCGCCAGATCTTCCGGACGCACTGATACTTCCACCGTGGCGTTCCGCGATCTTTTTGCAGATGGCGAGGCCCACGCCGCTGCCTTCATAGTGGTCGCGTCCATGTAGTCGCTGAAAGAGACCAAAAATGCGCTCAGAGAAGCGCGGCTCGAAGCCGATACCGTTGTCTTGGACGCTCAGCTCGTAGCGCTCGTTGTCTTTGCGCTCACCGGTGATGCGAACCACATGCGGGCGCGAGCCATCACGGAATTTGAGCGCGTTGCCAATGAGATTCTGCAGCAGTTGGCGCAGCTGGGTAGCGTCGCCTTTGACCTCACCCAAGGTAAACGCCGTTTCGATCCGCGCGCGTGCATTTTCAATGCTGACCTCTAGGTCCGACAAAACGTCGCGCAGAATTGCGTCCAAAGACACTCGCGCAAAGGGCTCTGCCCGTGTGGTCACGCGCGAAAACGTCAGTAAGTCCTCAATGAGACGCTGCATGCGCACGGCTGCGTTTTGCATCCGCTCCAAATAGTCTTTGCTTTGCGGGTCGAGCGTGTCCTTGAGCTGCGAATCCAGTCGCTCGCCGAAGGTCCGAATTTTACGCAGCGGCTCTTGCAAGTCATGCGAAGCGACGTAGGCAAAATCTTGCAACTCACGGTTGGACCGCGCCAGTGCCTCATTCGCCTCTGCGAGCGCTTGCGTGCGTTCTAGGACCCGCGCTTCGAGCTCGTCGTTGGCCTTTTTCAGTGCGGCCTGCGCCAGATGGCGTTCGGTGATGTCGCGAACGATGCAAACAACTCCGTCTCGCTGAGGACCGAGCGCCACTTCCACAGCGAGCTCTCTGCCGTCCTTGTGCCTCGCCCACAATTCACTGCTGGCAGCCATGCGCCTAGGCTTGGGGGCCTTCGCATAGGCGGCGCGCAGGGTTCCGTGCGCGCCTCTCAGTCGCTCCGGGATGATGATCTCTATCGCTTGTTGCTCGAGCTCGCTGGCTGTGTAACCAAAGAGACGCTCAGCCTGTGGATTGACCCGTGTGATGCGGCCTTTCTGATCGACGATAATGATGGCATCCGGCGCGTAATCGAAGAGCGCTTCCTCGGTGTTTTGTTCACTCATTCTTGTGTCTCTCGTTGTCCCTGGCAGCAAGCACTCAGCTCCGCGCGAATCGCAGCAATTGCGACGCTTGCTTTGGCGACGAAGTCGGTGCTCGCTTCAATGACAATACGGCGGGGATGTCCGGCCCAAACCTCTGAGATGCGAGCATCAATGAGGGCGGCCTCTTCTGCGCTCTCAATGCGCAGTGGGTTGGAATGATTGTAGCCATTGCCGTTTTGGGGCGTTCGTAGGTGCAGGACCGCGTCGTAGCGCGCGAGCTCGGTCTTTGAGTGCGAAACAACCGAATCCCAAAGGGTATCAGGACCAGGCCAATAGGCTGCTCCATCGACTGTCCCGCGATCGCACAAGACAAGTGCCGCATCATGAAGTGCAGCCTCGGCTTCCAGCTCGCGCTGAACATAATAGATGGCGCGTTGACTGGCTCTGCGTTGCCCACTTTCGGATCC
>JBIKMD010000798.1:0-3379 GCA_044359465.1 Myxococcota bacterium | reverse complement strand
GAAGCAGCTCTATGCGGCCAAAGGCCCGTACGCGAATTTGGTCACGATGCACGCGGTGGCTTGTGAGTAGCTCGATGAACTTCTTCTCGAATAGACCCATGAGCGCTTCGACTTCTTCCGGCGAGCGTTGAAAGTTGTCGATGGAAAAGGCCCAGACGCTCACCACGTTCACACCGGCGCGTTCGCACCAAGACAGCACTTCATCGAGCTTGTCGGCGCCTCGGCCATGGCCTACCGCGACGGCGGCGCCGAGCTCACGCGCAAAACGCCGATTCCCATCGAGGATGATTCCTAGGTGTGAGGGAATGCGCCAGGTCTTTGCCTGAAGCCAAAGTTGTCGTTCGTAGAGCTTGTAGAGTGTGTTCTTCACGCGCTCAGTCCATCACGCGCGTGTGCAAAGAGCGTGCAGTTCTTACTCGAATTCGATGGCGTAGATCTTGGATGGTTTGCTCTCAATGTTGTTCGCGTCGCGAGACATCACGCGCCAGAAATATTTTCCAGGCGCCGCGGACACTTTGAGCAGGGTGCCGACGGGATTCGTTTGCACGAGGAGGTCGGAAAACGTGATGTCGCGGGCAAGCTCGAAGCGGTAGCCCACGGCGCCGTCCACTTTGTCCCAGCGCACGCGCGTCTCTGTTTTGAACTTGCCATCACGCGGCAGTAGATTCTCGGGCGCTGCCGGTAGTGGCCTCACGTTGCCAAGGGTTTTTGCCACAACGACGGCGTAGCCCTCTGGGACTTCGGCGTTTCTGCCACCGGCCGCAACGCCAACCTGTCCATGGTAGACGGCCAAACTTCCGCTTTCTTTTCCCGCCTCCATCTGGAAGTCGGTGCCACGGACGCCTGCGATGGCGTTGGGCGTTTCAACCTCGAGCTCATTGCCGCCAACGAGCTTGGTGAAGCGCGACCAGAAGGTACCGGCGAGTAGTTTGAGGCGCGGAACGCCCTTGCCGTCTGCGGTCTGAAGCTGTTGCAAGTTGAGCCGTGAATTCTCGCGAACGACCACGCGCGTGCCGTCTGGAAGCTGCACGGTGCAGCGCGCGCCTTCTTGGGTGACGATGTCGCTCTTCTCGGGGATGACCGAGTTCTTGAACAGCTGAACGCTACGTCCGTCTTTGGTTTGTGCCGCCACTTCGCCCATTAGGGCGACGACGCGGGCATCTCGTCCTTGGCCGTAGACATCGCCAGTACCGAGCGCAACACGCGCGCCCGTTGGACATTCCTGCGTGGTCGCTTGTCTAGCGACGGTGCTGCGGATGAGCCGCGGCAGAATTTCGCCAATGTTGCGCGAGATCTCTTCACTCGCAGCCACGGCTTGTTTGGGCGTTGCCTGCGGTTTGTCCCCCGTACACAAGATGACGGTCACGGTCGTCAGGTTTGGAACGGTGGCGAGCGCTTGCACCAGCGCTTCGCGGATGTTGTTGGACACTTGCCCCGCGTCCACCACACGATTTTGCCCACCAAGGTTGAGTTCTTTTTGGGTGAACTGAGAGACCAAAAGGCTCATGGAAAGTGCCAAGATCATTGGTGTCTCCTCACTTGCATTCTTTGCCGGGAACGTTCGGGCACGGGTCTTGGGCGTCTAAGACGCCATCTTTGTCGTTGTCTGGCTCAGGACAACCGTCGATGTCTTCGAACTTATCGGTGTCCTCGGCTTCCTTGGGGCACATGTCGTAAGCGTCTGGGATGCTGTCACCATCGATATCGTTCGGTGGTCCGACGGTGTCTTCCTTCACCTTCTCGCCCTTCTTTGGCTTGGGCGGCGCTGGTGGATCCGGGTCCGGAATGCCGTCTTTGTCGTCGACGCCGTCCTTGTCCTCGGGAATGAGCGGGGCGCCGTCTGCCGCGTTGGGTACACCGTCTTGATCTTCATCGCCGGCGGGATCGAGCGGTTTCATGCCCTCGAAGAGCTCCGCGCAGTCGACTTTCTGACAGCCTTTTTGCGGGATGTACTTCGGTGCTGAAGTCACAGGACCGCTGCAGGCACATAGTAACGTCAATAGCAGAAAATGTGATCGCACAGCCCTATCAGAGCCAATGTTGGGCGCGCTCGCAAATTTTTCCCCGTCATGCCACCAGCAGCCCATGATGCGCCTGCAGCTAGGCACGATGAATTTTGGGAGCCGTACTGACGCGAAAGAGAGCGCATTGATCCTGCATCGCGCGCTGGATCTTGGTGTGGTCGAGATCGATACCGCTAACATGTACGGGAGCGGAGAGTCAGAGCGCATCATTGGTGAAGCCCTCGGGGCCAGGCGATCGCAGGTGAAACTCGCGACCAAAGTGGGACTCCTGCGCAACGAGGGATTGTCTCGCGAGGCGATTCGCAAAGCGATCGACGCGAGTTTGCAGCGTCTGCGCACCGACTACATCGACGTCTACTATCTGCATGCGCCGGATCGCAAAACGCCCATCGAAGCCTCGCTGGCCGAGCTGCAGGCGCTACTTGCTGCGGGGAAAATTCGCAGCTGGGGCGTGTCGAACTACGCCGCGTGGGAAATCCTCGAGATGATCCACCTGTGTGACAGAAGCAGCATGGCGCGGCCGGTGATCGCGCAGCAGATCTACAACCTGCTCATTCGCGAAATAGAAACCGAGTACCTACCGTTTGCCCGCAAATACGCGCTGCAAACCACGGTGTTCAACCCGCTCGCCGGCGGCTTGCTGGCAGGAAGAGCCGGCAAACGTTTTGAACAAGCACGCTACAAGACACGCTATCTCACGGAGCCCATGCAAGAGCGCGTGCAAAGGCTCCAAGCCATCGCGACGCGGGAGGGGCTCTCCTTGCTCGCGCTTGCCTACGGCTGGTTGCATGGACGGGTTGACGCTGTGATCTGTGGACCTGCGCAGGTCTCACACCTCGAAGATGCCGTCCGCTGCCGGGAGGCGACGCTGCCAGAACAGGCACTGGCCGAGCTCCAGGCCATGGCCGCACAACTACACGGGACTGATACGCACTATGTTCGCTGATCCGGACGCGTTCGATTTGGCGCCGGCGCTTACCCACTTTGCCGAGCACGGGTACGCGCGGCTTGGACGCTGGGCGACGGACGACACGCTCGCAGGTCTGCGCGAACGCATCGATGCGATCATGCTCGGCACCGTTCCGAACGCGGACTACTTTTTTCAACACGATTCAACGAGCGGCCGCTACGAAGACCTGGCGTATGGCAAAGGCTGGATAGGACCAAGCCTCGACTATCGTAAGGTAGAGAAGCTCGAGCGCGACGATCGTTTTGCAGCCTGGATGCGCAACCGCTTGTTTGAGCGCATCGCGCACACGTTGATTGAGGCGCATGTCACTTTGTATCGCGCGTTGTTGTTTGGAAAATCAGCGAGCGGCGGCACCGAGCTCCCATGGCACCAAGATGGCGGGGTG
>JBIKMD010000797.1:0-3382 GCA_044359465.1 Myxococcota bacterium | reverse complement strand
AAACGTTACCCTGCTCGATGTGCGTGGGCTCGCGAGCTTTACCGATTTTTTGGTGATCGCGTCCGGAACCTCCGATCGGCAAGTGCGCGCGATCGGCGAGCATGTCGAAGCACAAGTGTCCGCTGGAAAAGGCCCAAAAACCATGGGCCGCGAAGGTTACGAGCAAGGTGCCTGGGTGCTCGTAGACTTTGGCAGCGTCGTTGTTCACTTGTTCAACGAAGAAGAACGCGCGAACTTCGACCTAGAGAATCTTTGGGGCGATGCACCGCGCCTGCGCTGGGACCCCAAAAACCCGCCCAAAGAGCTGTTCAACGTCCACAAGCTCGAGCGCGAGCCTGTGCGTGTGAGCGCCGCCCCACGTAAACGCAAAGCCGCAAAATAGTTCCCCGCCTTGCGCCTTTCCATCGTTTCCTTTGGCCACAAACGTGACGAGCTCTATGCTGCTGCGGTCGCGGAGTACCAAAAACGCATCATGAAGCCGTGGTCTCTCGAGCTTGTCGACAAGCCGAGCGGCCGCAAAAGCGAGAGTGAAAGCGCGCTCAGCGTCATGAAACGCGAGGCCGAAACCATCGCGTCCATCAGCTCGCCCTGGATCTTGGACGTGCTCGGTGCACAGGTCACGACCGAACAACTCGCAGAGCAGTTGCGGGCCGCGCAGGATCAGGGGCAGAAGGAGATCGCATTCGTGATTGGCGGAGCGGATGGCATTGATGAGGAAATCAAACGGCGCGCACAAAAGCGGCTCAGCTTGTCAAAATTGACCTTGCCGCATCGACTGGCGCGCGTGCTGCTCATCGAGCAAATTTACAGGGCGCAAACGATTTTGCGCGGCGAAAAATATCATAAATAGAGGCCAGACATGAGCGGTGAGGATCCCAAACGCAAGTTCAGACGGCGCAATGTGCATGTGGAAGTACGCGTGCGCGACGAAAGCGGCGCCGGCGAGGTGATGTTCGACACGCACGACATCAGCGTAGGCGGTTTGTTCTTACGCTCGGATCTTCTGCTCGAGCTCGGCGAGCTCCTCGACCTAGAGATTCCCTACAAAGGTCAATTGCTGGCAGCCAAAGCCAGAGTCGTGCGCACGGTTCGAGCGGCGGACCTCAAGTCAGGCCCGGGGATGGGTATTGAGTTCGTGAATCCGTCTCAAGGCCTGCGCGACGCGCTCAACGACCTGCTGTCTACTCAGTAGCACCCTTACAAAACGACACACCAAGCTTGGTATCGCACACCTGTTGCGTCGTGCCGGTGCACTCTGTGGTCAAAGCGGGGTCGCAAGCGGCCTTACGGCAACGCAGCTCACCATCGGCCGGGTTCACCGTGCCTTTGGCGTTCAAACAGATCAGCGGGAGGTCAGCAACGTTGCCCGCCTTCAGATTCAAGCTGCAAGCGTCAAGGCTGACGCCGGCACCGGAAGCACCTGTGGCACCCGAGGGTCCCACGCTGAGCGGAAACAAGGTGCACTTGCTGTTCTCTGGCGCAGCGCCTGCTGGCACACAAACCAGATCGCCCGTGGCCACGCGACCACAATGCGTGGGATTACCAGGCAGGTCAGCGACGCATTGATCAATACCGCGCGAGCTGTCCGCCACACGAATGCCCACCAAGCAGGTTGGCAAACACAAGCCGCCGTTCGCGGCCAAGCGGATGCAACGGTTGTTCTCGTTAGGCGCTGCCAAGCGCCCACCATCGCATTTGCACTTACAACTCTCATCGAGGGAGGTGTTGACGGTGCCGTCTGCGTTCTTGCACTTGCACTCGATCCCAGCGGCTGGGTCGCGCGCGCACTCGGTCTCCACACAAGCGCCGCCCTTGAACTTGCCCTTGTTGGCCAGATCGTAAAACGGCGCACATACTTTTTCGGTGCCGCACTCTGACGCCAAGTCGTAAATACGTGTGCAGGGCTTACTACAGACGAACAATGCCGGAGGACAAACCAGTCCGCTCTCACACTGCACGTTGTCAGTGCAGGTCTGGCCTTCTTTCAGCGAGGCGTCTTGAACACAATCTTCGACGCGGCAACTGTATCCAGGCAGGCACTGCTTGTTGGCGCACTTGAGGCCGTTCAGTGACGTATCAATGAGGAGCGAACAACCTGTCAGCGATAGGAACGCAGCACAGAGGAAACGAATCACTTAGAAAACTCCGTGCGCGCCGACGAAGGCGCCTGCCGGGGTGACAGAAAAATCGAGCTCGACGCCGCTCTTGCCAAGCGTGCCTTTGGTTCCAGTGGGGCGGTCGTCCCAAAAGATCAACGCAAACAGACCCGCCACCGCTACGCCGGCACCGCTAAAGATGAGCACGTCTGTGAGTAACTTCTTGAGCTGCAAATCGGCCTGCACTGTTGGCACGCTGCGATCGATCTGCTGCAGCGCACGATAGTTGTTTGAGCCGAGCAAAGTGAGAACGCCAAAGACGCCGCCGGTCACGAGAGAGGCACCGCCGAGTCCCAGCAGAATTCCGCACACCACGGGTTTTGCGCGCCCACTGGATCGCTCCATGCGCTCTTCGCCCTTGCCAATACCAGAATCTGGCGGTTTCCCAGTGCTCGCTGGCGCGTTGGCGAGGTCTTTCTGCAGCGCATCCCACAGCGCCGTGGCTTCTTCTTTGTAGGTGTCCATGGATGCAGAGAACGTGCGCTCTGCGAGGCCTAGTCTGCGGTTGTCTGCGTGAAAGACCGCAGTGCTCACTTTGACCTGATCGCCGTTCACTGAGACCGTGCTCACCACGACGTAGACGCCTTTACCCTTGGCGGCGAGGGCGCTGGCCGTCGGCGAGGTGAGGTTCTTCACTTCGCCGGCTGCTTTTTCGATCATCTGCTGAACGCTTTGTTGTTGCGGCATGGCAACGAGGTTGAGCGCCACGCTGGTTTCGCTCTTGCCAGCCTTCACGTCTACAACCTCCGCAGACGCGCGAAAGCCGTCGCGCACCACGCGGACCAGATGCGGTCCAGAGTAGATGCTGTCGATCTTGTCTGGGGTCATGCCAATGAAGTCACCATCTACGTAAAGCTCCGAATACGCAGGGTTGGTGGTGATGGCCAGGCTGCCTTTTTGTGCTTTGGCCAGCTTGCTACGCACGTCCTTGAATGCGCCGAGCATGCTACTGTTATAGACGCGTGGATCTGGCTGCACATTGGGGTCGTAGAGCAAGGCGCGCGCGATGAGCTGACGACCGGCTTTGTCTTGGGGGTCGTTCACCAGCACCGCACCGGCCGCCAAAAGCGCAATGCGGGCAGCCGGGCGCATGGAGTCGAACTCACCCATGTTTTGCTCGTAAAGCCGCAGTGCTTCGTCGAATTTCTGCTTGGCCTTGTCGGTGTCCAAGTTGTCGTAGGCACTTTGACCCTCGGCCGCGAGGGCATCGGCGTCTGTGCCTATTT
>JBIKMD010000796.1:0-3391 GCA_044359465.1 Myxococcota bacterium | reverse complement strand
CCACGCCCGCGCGTACAAAGCGGGGAGAGCCGGGTCCCTGCGGTCGTGCCGCCAGAGCCAGTGGTGGAAACCGAAGTGGACGGGCCTGCGTTCGACGATGATCTCTTCGATCGCAGCGAGGTAGCACTCGGGGGTGAGGACGATCCCGAAGAGGAACGTGAGCTCACAGCGCCAGCCCTACGCGCGAGCGATCTGCGCGGCACACCCGCCGTCGATCTGCGAGGCACACCGGCGACTGACCTCAGCGACGAGCCCGATGAAGACACCATGGCTCTCGTCAACGAGGAGCTCGGCGCACAGGTGCCACCCGCGGACGATGACATCGCAGAACCGGCGAGCGGCGAGTCCGACCTCTTCGACGATGAACCTGCGTCTGAAGAAAGTGCGTTGTTCGAAGAAGAAGCGCCGGCAGCACTGGGTAGCCCCACGCAGCAGCCCATGGAGGACGAGGCTACCGACCTCAGCGCCATGCCGCCCGCGGATGACGAAGAAGAGGAAGCGCCGCTGGCAGCTGAGGCGCCCGAAAAAGAAGAGCCCGCTGCCGAGCCACCCGCACTAGAGGCGCCCGAGGCGGAGGCCCAGAAAACAGAGGAACAAGAGGAAGAAGCGCCGGTAGCCGCGGCGTACGACGAGAGCATCGACGTTTCTGACGAGCTCGGAGAAGCGGAGTTCTTCACACAGCAAGAGCTCACCGACGAAGCGATAGAAGTTTACAAGAATGTGCTCAAAAAAGTGCCTGGGCACCCGGTGGCGATCAAAGGCCTCGCCGGGCTCGGTGTAGAAATCGCCGCGCCGCCGCCAGCAGCCGTGAAACCCAAGGTGACACCTGCGGTTGCCACTAAGCCCGCTGAGCCCGCAAAACCCGTCGTCACAAAGCCGGCCGAAGCGGCGAGGCCCGTTGCAGCGAAACCCGCTGAACCGGCGAAGCCCGTCGCAGCCAAACCCGCTGAAGCCACGAAGCCGGCAACAACAAAGCCTGCGCCAACAAAGCCCGTAGAGCCGGTGAAATCGGTCGAAACCAAACCGGTCGAAACCGCAAAACCAGCCGCTACCGCAGTCAAACCGGTCGCGACCAAACCCGAACCAGCAAAGCCCGCGGAGCCCGCCAAACCAGCGGCAGCAGCGGCAAGCGCAAAACAGAAGGACGCTCCCAAGGTGGGCGGCGTCACCAAAACGCTCATCGACGAATCTGCACTAGGCAGCGATTCGTTCGATCTCGCCTCCGAGCTCGCCGACGACTTCGCAGACGCCACCGGTTCGGAAGCAGCGGCCGATCCCCAGGAACTTCAGTTCAGCGCAGAGGACGTGCTCAGCGAGTTCCGCAAAGGCGTCGCCGCGACCGTGTCGAGCGAGGATTTTGCCACCCACTATGACCTTGGCATCGCCTATAAAGAGATGGGGCTCACTGAGGACGCTGTCCACGAGTTCGAAATTTCCTCTCGCGCCAAAGAGAAAGAGGTCGAATCGTGGAGCATGATCGGCGTGTGCCGCGTGAGCATGAACGACGGCAAGGGCGCCATCGCGGCATTCAAAACAGCGCTCGGATCATCACGCATCACCGGCGCGCAAACCGTCGCGATTCAATACGAGCTGGCAAATGCATACGAAGTGGCGGGTGAGCACACGAGCGCCAAGTCGCTGTTCGAGAAAGTAGCCAAGCTCGATCCGAAGTTCCGCGATGCTGCAGAGCGAGCCAAGGGCTCGACGCCGCCGCCACCAGCAGATGATGGCGAAGGCGCTTTCGATCTGGCCGGTGAGCTCGCGAACGATGCGCCACCACCAAGCGACCCACCACCCCCTGAAGACAGCAAGAAAAAGGGAAAGATCTCCTACGTCTAAGCGATCGCCCAAAGAACTACTTGTGAAGAACTTTGCAAACACCTCCTACCGTCGCTACGTTGCAGGCACAGTGCGCATAGCTGTCATCACCTTGCTCGTTGTGTTCTCGGCATGCAGAAGCAAGCCCAAAGCTTCTGACGAAACCCTCAAGCAACAGATCTTGAGCAACGACAAACAGCCCCTGCGCCTGCCGCCTCCGCCCGTCGCTGCCGACCAGCTCGATCAAGACAAACGCAGCCGTTCTTTGGTCCTAGCGCCACTCGCGAGCGACCTCGAAAAGCGTGTTCCGCAGTTTCAATTGCGCATCAAAACGACCCTTGATGCACCTTCTCCTGCCGGCACACGCAGTGAAGAACACGTGTGGAAGCGCGCGATCACCGGGAATTTCAGCGTGCGCCACTCGGGCTCGAACGAGGCGAGTGATTGGATCATCACGAGCGGCAGCGCCTTCGTCAAACACAACAAGGGCGAATGGCGAAAAAAACCATACACCATCGAGCACAGCGAGACGCTCAAGCGCGACGTCGTCGCCGAGCTCAGTGAACTGATCGCGCTCTTTTTCGATGGCATCGAGCTAGGAAAAGCCGCACCCACGAACGACAATGGCCACAGCGCCTATAGCTACAAGCTGAGTTATACCGCGCCAAAAACTAGCGAAGCATCAACGCGCGCCGTTATGGCATCGAGTATGAGGCCAGTGGATCTCCAAGGCGACATCGTCGTCGACAGAACGACGGGCGCACTGCTCACCGCGGAGCTCAAAGCAACGCTGGAGCTCACGCCCATTCCACAACAGCCGCCAAAGCCGCAGCTTGCGGCGCAAACCGTCAAAGCGAAGATCAGTTGGACGCTAGATACTGAAGTCGACACTCAGAAGCTCGAGCCAAGCGCGCCAGAGAATGCGGCACTCGACAAGGGTTTTGAGCGCCCTGCTGCCGACGTGCTCGGTTTCTGGGGAATCGACAACAAGAAGAAGGCTGGCGACAAGTCAGACGAGCGCGAAGAGGAGGATTGAGATGCCGAGCGATCGGGATGAAAATGAAGTCCTACGTAACAAGATCAGCCGATCGAGCCGCGTAGCCGTGAAGGTGGGCAGCTCGCTGCTCACCAAAGAACCTGAGACCTTCAACCGCATCATGAAGGACATCTTCGAGTTGCGGCGCGCACAGAAGAGCGTCGTGCTCATCTCGTCTGGCGCTATTGCGCTCGGCATGCAGCGTCTGAACATCAAAGAACGCCCCAAGGTGATTCCCGAGCTGCAGGCACTCGCCGCGCTTGGTCAGTCTATCTTGATGCGCAAATGGCAAGAAGCCGCCGTGCAGCTGCCCGTGGCGCAAGTGCTGCTTACGCACGCGGATCTTGCCGATCGCGGCCGCTACTTGAACGCGCGGCACGCACTCAAAGTGCTTACCGAAATGGGCGTGCTCCCGATCATCAACGAGAACGACACTGTCGCCGTCGACGAAATCAAATTCGGCGACAACGACACGCTCTCGGCCATGGTCTCTGGTTTGTGGGAGGCAGAGGCGCTGGTGATCTTGAGCGACATCGA
>JBIKMD010000795.1:0-3392 GCA_044359465.1 Myxococcota bacterium | reverse complement strand
ACCGGCTTCGACATTGGCATCTCGCTCGAGCCCGGCCTCATGATGTCCTACTTCGTCAAAGACAACATGGAGATCTACTTCGGTCTCATTTTGCCAGCCGTGATTGAGTTCACCGGCCCGGCGTTCAGCTTGGGTTTCAACCTGCGCGCTGGCTTTGCCTACACGCTCAAGAAATCGAACATTGGTTTCTTCGGCGACATCAACCTCATCCCAGGCTTCACGACTGGCGCCGCATTCCCCTTCGCAGCCGTTGGCGGCGTATCGGGCTTGTTCGGTTTCAACTTCAACGCAGGCGTGCAATTCCGCCTGTAAACGCCTCATCCCTCAGCGCATCTTCGCCAAATCCGGCGAACACCTCCGCACCCGCTTCCTGACGAAAAAACGACGCTTGTTTGCGCGCATACTGCCGCGTCGCCGTCGCAATCTGTTCAACAAGCGCCGGCGCATCCGGAGCCGTCGCAATGTCACGATAACCAACGGCCTGCATGGCGCGGGCGGTGAGCGGTACGCCACGCGCTAGCAACGCAGCCACCTCGTCTTTCCAGCCTGCAGCAAACATGTGCTGCACACGCGCGTCGATTCGCGCATTGAGCAGCGCGCGGTCTGGCCGCAGCACGATGGTTTTGGTCTGCAAACGGCGCGACGCAAACCCATGCGCCGCGCGCAATGCCGAGGCGCTCTGACCGCTCAGCAAGAACACTTCGAGCGCGCGTATGAGACGCGGCAGATTCTTCCCGTTTGCCTCTTTGAAGCTTTCCGGATCGATGCGCGCGACCTCACGGGCCAAGTAGCCAGGGTCGGCCCTCTCCTTCTCGGTGAGCTCAGCACGGAGCGCAGGCGAACCTTTTGGCAGCGGCCCGAGCCCATGCACGAGCGCGCGGTAGTAGAGATAGGTCCCCACCACGATCACCGCGAGCTTGCCGCGCGCGTTGATGTCTGCCACGGCCGCAAGCGCGAGCTCGCCGTAACGCCCGGCCTCCATGTCATCGGTCGGATCGCAGACATCGACTAAGTGGTGCGGCACCCGCGTGCGTTCTGCAGCCGTTGGCTTGTTCGTGCCCACATCCAGCCCGCGATAGACCATGAGGGCATCACAGGCGACGATCTCGCCGTCATTTGCTGTCGCTACCGCCATGGCCAGCGCGCTTTTGCCGCTGGCCGTGGGACCCAAGATTGCTACTGCGCGTTGCACGAGGTCCGTCTTGCGCATAAAGTGGGCCGCCTATGAAGCTCACAGCCCTTTTCTTGTCGCTTCTCGTTCCGTCGGTCGCTGCGGCCGAACCCATTGTGCTCAAACTCGCCACCGTGGCGCCAGAAGGCAGCCCCTGGGCCCAGGGCCTCGCTGATTTCAAAAAGGCCGTCGAAGAAGCCCACCCCGGGAAAATCAAAGTGAAGCCCTTCCTCGGCGGCACGCTCGGCGACGAGATCGAGAGCGTACAATCTACAAAACGCGGGCAGATCCAAGCGTTTGGTGGTTCCACGGGTGCCGTGGCGGCCCTCGTCCCTGAAGTGAACGTTTTAGAACTGCCGTATTTGTTCAACAACTACGCGGAGTGCGACTACATCATCGATAACGTCGCAGGGCCCATGCTCAAAAAAGCGTTCGAGGACCGCGGCCTCATCGTTGGGTTCTGGAGCGAAAACGGCTTTCGTAACTTTGGCGGCAAATTCGCCGTAAACGGCCTCGCAGACCTCAAAGGCCGCAAAATGCGCAGCCAAGAGAACCCCATCCACCTAGAGATGTACCGTGCTTTTGGCGCGAGCCCCGTGCCCATTCCCACGACGGAAGCCCTCACCTCGCTTCAAACGGGCGTTGTTGATGGCTACGACCAAGCGCCGATCTTCACGTTCGCAGCGAGCTGGCACACGGCGAGTACGAACTACAGCATCAGCGAACACATCTACCAAGCCGGTGTCATCGTCTACAACAAAGCCTTCTATGACGCGCTCCCTACGGACATCCGCGCAACGATGGTCAAATCAGGCAACGACATCATCGGCCCTCTGCGCACGCAAATCCGCGCCCTCACGCCAATCCTGATCGAGAATCTGAAAGCCTCGAACGTCAAAGTGAACGTGCTCGACGACAAACAGCGCGCCGAGTTTCAGAAAGTGGCCGCCAAGACGCGTGAGGACTGGGCAAAGAAAGCCAGCCCGAGTGAAAAGAAACTCTACGACGCCATCGTCAAGGGCCTCAAAGACTTTCGTGCCAAGAAGAAGTAGCGCAGGCGCCCCGCGGATCTAGACTAAGACCGTGACACTCAACGACCGCCTCTTTCAAATCGAACGCCGGATCACTGCCGCTGCCATGGTGGTTATGGGAACCGTCGTCTTTCTCGACGTGCTCCATCGTTTCTGGACCAGGCAATCGGGCTTGTTTTCTGGGCTTTTTGGCACCAGCAAAGGCGGCGCGATTGCATCACAAACGTTTGGCGGGCTCATCGTGCTCGCCTTTGTCTACGGTGCGCTGCGCACCCGGGGGCGCGCCGCTGGCGTGAGCACGGCACTGCGGGCCGGCGGGGTCACAGTCGGTCTCTACGCGCTCATGGAGGCGTTCACGGTGGTGCTGCCGAACGGCCTTGTGTGGAGCCAGACGCTGGGGCTCATGCTCATGCTTTGGGTCGCCTGCATGGGGGCGAGCATGGCCGCCTACGAACACCGCCACTTGGCGCTCGATTTGGGCTCCAAGCTGTGGCCCAAAAAAGCGCTCCCTTACGCACAGGCCTTTGGCAATTTGATCACGGCGTTGTTCTGCGCCGCGCTTGGTTTGCTCGCCATCTATAGCATTCGCCAGCACTACGGTGACTACGTGGACACGGAGGGCGCAGGCGGCATTTTCCCGGCGCTTCCCGTTCCAAAATGGATCGCTTTCGTCGGTATGCCGCTCGGCTTCTTCGTGATGAGCGCGCGCTTCTTCGTGCAGACAGCGCACTCCTTCAAAGGTGAAGTCGAAGAGGACGATCCGCTCCAAATGCTCGGCCTGAAAGGCGACAAGAAATGAGCATGACTACCGTCGTCCTGCTCTGCATTTTTGCATTGATGCTCATTGGTGCGCGCCTCTTTGTCGTCGTCGGCGTTGCGACCATGTTGTGCTTCATCTTGATCGCGGGGGGCGGCCTCGAGCCGGCCACGCTCGTGCGCATCATTAACAAGATGGAGAGCCTCACGACCAAAAACGTGTTCCTCTCGATTCCGTTCTTTGTTGGGGCCGGCACGGTCATGACCAAAGGCGGCATGGCCGCGCGTCTCATCAAGGTGGCACGCGCGCTCGTGGGCTTCATGCCGGGCGGACTCGCCATTGCGAGTGTCATCGCGTGCATCATCTTTTCCGCCATCACAGGCAGCTCGCCCGTGACGCTCGTCGCTGTGGGCAGCATCATGTTCCCGGCGCT
>JBIKMD010000034.1:0-11786 GCA_044359465.1 Myxococcota bacterium | reverse complement strand
GCTACAAAGACAATCAGTGGTTTCCTAGTCGCGACACCTGGCTTGGTTGGACGCAGAACGAGCTCAAACCGCGCCTGCCTCAGCGCGAGCCACTCTGTCACATGTTCCCCGAGCGGCCTGTCTACAAACCAGACGAAGAAGTGCATCTCAAAGGTTACTTACGCGATCGTTTTGCAGGGAAGCTCGAGTTTGGCCCGATCAAAAACGGCACCGTGGTGGTGCAAGGGCCGGGAGATCTATCTTGGCGCTACCCTGTCACGCTCACGAGCGCGGGCAGCTTCTATTACAAGTTCGAAGAGAAGGGTCTGCCTACCGGCCCGTTCAACGCGCACTTCGAAGACAAGGACGGTAAGTCGCACTGCAATACCACGTTCAAGATCGAAGCGTTTCGTTTGCCAGAGTTTCAGCTCGTGCTGAACGGACCAGACAAAACGCCGCTCGATCGTGAATTCAAAGTGGGCCTCAGCGCCTCTTACTATGCTGGCGGCCGCGCGAGTGGCCTGGCCGTGCGCTGGCGCGTCACGCAGTTTCCATACACGTGGCAACCTGCGAAGCGCCCGGGCTTCGTGTTCTCATCAGACAGCCGCTTCACCAAAACGCCCTCACAGACCTCGCACAAAATCGAGAAGCAAGATGTTACGGATGCGGACGGCGCCGCCTCGCTCACCATCAACCCCACGCTCGAGACGAGTGCTGCACCTCGTTATTATGCGATCGAAGCGACCGTCACGGGCGCCGATGATCAAACAGTCACCACGACGGATTCGGTGATTGCGCTGCCCCCGTTTGCGCTCGGTCTGCAGGTGCCGCGCACCGTAGAAAAGAAGAAGAGCGTTGATGCGCAATTGATTGTGCTGGATCCCAAAGAGAAGCCTATCGCTGGTCAGAAGGTCACGGTACGTTTGCTCAATCGGCAATGGCATTCCTATCTTGCCGCCGGTGACTTCTCTGAAGGCGCCGCCAAGTACGTGACGGACGTCGTCGATGAAAAAGTGTCGGAGACAACCGTCACGAGCACGGAAGGCCCGCTCACGATTCCTTTGGCGCTGCCGCGCGCCGGTGTGTTTCTGGTCGAGGTAGAATCGCGCGACCGTTTGGGCCGCGCCCAAGTGCTCACTGTGGACTTCTTTTCAGCGGGGGATGAACCCGTGTCTTGGCAGAAGCCGCCGAGCGAAGTGTTCTCCGTGGCGACGGACAAAGCCAAATACAATCCCGGTGAGACTGCAGCCATTGTCTTGAAGAGTCCGTTTCAAACGGCGCAAGCGCTCGCAGTCATAGAGGCACCCGACGGAAACCAGTACACGTGGCTCGATGTTCGTGGCGGCACCGCTGTGTTTCGTGTGCCGGTAAAAGGCGACCACACCCCTCGTGTTCCCGTGCACTTCTTGCTGATGCGCGGCCGTGTGAAGGACTCGGCGCCGCTGCCAGCAACGCTCACGGATTTGGGTAAACCGCAGACGCTCGCGGCCACCGCTTGGCTCAGCGTGAACCCCGTCGACAATCAGATCGACGTGACGCTGAAGTACCCGGAGAAAGCGCAGCCGGGCACAAAAGTGCAGCTCACCGTGAATCTGAAGACGCCCAAAGACGGAAAACCGCTGCCGGGCGAAGTGACCTTGTGGCTCGTTGATCAGGCCGTGCTCGCGCTCGGAGAGGAACAACGTCTCGATCCCGTTCCAGACTTCATTGCGCAGGTGCGTTCGCGTTTGATCATGAAAGACACACGCAACGACATTGTGGGTTTTCTGCCGTTCTCGCCGAATCCCGGTGGTGATGGAGAAGAAGCGTCGGATGGTCCGGATGGTGTGCTCGACAACGTGACCGTGCGAAAGAACTTCAAGATCGTTGCGTACTACAATCCTACGCTGGCCGTGCCTGCGAGTGGCAGCACGACGGTGACCATTCAGCTTCCGGACAATCTGACCAACTTCAAGATCCGCGCGAAGGCTGCGTCAGGAAGCAATCGTTTTGGTGTGGGCGAAGGTATGATTTCCATTCGTCTTCCCCTCATTGTGCAGCCGGCGTTGCCGCGTTTTGCCCGGCCGGGTGATGCGTTCATGGCGGCGGGCATTGGCCGCGTTGTAGAAGGACCGGGCGGCGCGGGCGCGTCGGAAGTGAAAGTCGAGGGCGCCAAAGTCAAAGGGCCGCTCACGAGCAGCATCGATTGGAAACCGAATACGCCGGTGCGCATTGAAGTGCCGGTCGAGATTGTCAGTCCGCCGTATGATGCCTCGGGCAAGCTCGCGCAGAAGGACGTCACCTTCACCATGGGTGTGTCACGCAAAGAAGACGGCGTGAGGGATGCGTTCAAGGTGTCGCTGCCTCTGCGTGATGATCGCAGCGCGGTGACGGTGCGTACGCTCGTTGACCTGCAAGAGGGCAAAACCATCGACTTGGCTGCGCTGCCAGAGAGCGCGAGACCGGGCACGATTCGGCGCGAAGTGTTGGTTTCGACTGAACCTGCGATTGTGAAGATGGCCGCGGGTCTCGATACGCTCATGGCGTTCCCGCATCACTGCACCGAACAACGCGTGAGCCAGGCGCGCGCACAATTGGCGCTCAAGAAGTTTCGCGCGTTGTTGTCACAGCGCGGCGGCGAGAGCACCTTTGATCGTGCGGTCAAAGACACGCTCGAACATCTGAAGTCGGTCGTAGATCCGAGTGGCCTCGTTGCGTATTGGCCCGGTGCGCGTGGTTATGTGAGCCTTACGGCTTGGTCGTTGTTGTTTCTCGTGGAGGCGGAAGAGGCGGGTTACGCAGCCGACGGCAGCCTCAAGAAACAATTGATGACCTCGCTGCAGCAAGCACTGCGCTCCGACTACACACGCTTCATCAGCGGCGAAGCCTGGGAAGAACGGTCCTGGGCTTTGCTCGCACTCAGCGCAGCCGGCGACAAACAACCGGCGTACCTTGATGAGCTTGCACGCGACGCCCGGTATTTGGATCTGGAAGGCACTGCCGAAGTGCTCATGGCCTACTCACGAACGGGCCAAGGCACTACACAGACTGCAAACGCACTTGGCACCAAGCTAACGAACGGCGTGGTGTTTCGTCTTTATCAAGGTAGCGAGCTTTACGGTGGTCTTCAAAGCGCAGCGTCCGCGCGCAATGGCCTGATTTTGCCGAGCGAAACACGTACGCTCGGCGAGCTCACGCGGGCGCTCTATCGCACGCAAAGCAAGCATCCGCGTTTGCCGTTGCTGGTGAATGCGCTCACTACACTCGGGCGTGATGACGGGTGGGGGAGCACCAATGCGTCAGCGTCAGCGTTGCTCGCGCTGGCAGAAGTGCTCTCGGGTGTGAACCGCGTAGGCGGCGATCGCAGTGTGGTTGTGACGGTGCAAGGCAAAACGCAGACGCTCGATCTCAAACAAGGCACGCCTGTGCAACAAGCGGTGTCGCTCGACGGCGGCGCTGTCACCGTGACCCTGCAAAAAGGCGGAAGTGGACAGGCCGTTTTGCGCAGCGAGCTGAGCTACGTTCCAGAAGCAGACGGCTCGAAAGTGGCGTCTGCGTCACGTGGTTTCGTCGTGACGCGCGAGTGGCAAGTGATAGCAGCCAAAGGTCCGGCATCGGTGACGCAAGTGAAAGAGCCTGGGGCTATGCTGCCGCTCGCCATTGCGGACGTGGTTGAAGATCACGTGCAAGTCGTGAATCCAAAAGACCGCAACTATGTAGCGGTCGTAGTGCCTCTTGCTGCTGGTGTAGAACCTCTGAATCCTGCGCTTGCAACAGCGCCACCAGAAGCCACACCGCGCGGCACGACCACGCTGACGCCCACCTACGTCGCGTTCTTGGATGACCAGGTGACCTATTATTACGACACGCTGCCTAAGGGGACTTTCGACTTCTACTTCCGCACGCGCGCATCGGTTGCGGGTCGTTTCATTCAGCCCGCTGCACGCGCAGAAATGATGTACGACATGGCGGTGACGGGAAATTCCGCTGGCGGCATTGTGCAGGTGACCAGGCCGTGAAGCGTAGTGCCGGCGTCCTCGGGCTTGTCTGTTTAGTGATGCTCGTCGTGACGCATCACTACGCGGAGCTGCGAGCACCGGCGCCCACGCTCATTCTTCACGATAGAACGGGGACCTTTCTTGGCGAAGTAGGCACTGCCGCGAACGAAGACGGAGGTTATTGGCCCGTCACTGTGGTGCCTGAGAAAGTTCGCGCGGCCACGCTCGCCGCAGAGGATCGCCGTTTCTACGACCATCCGGGTGTAGACCCGCGCGCTGTGGTGCGTGCCTTGCGGCAGAATTTTGGCTCGGGACGTCGCCTGAGTGGCGCTTCTACTTTGGCGATGCAGGTGGTGCGGCTGCAGTATCCTGGGGCTCGCACTTATCCACGAAAGATCTTCGAAGCCGTGACGGCCTTGTGGCTGACGTTCAAATACGATCGCGAAGCGATTCTGACGCACTACTTGAAGATCGCGCCGTACGGTAACCGCATGCGCGGCATCAGTTACGCCGCGCGCCGTTATTTGGAGAAGCCCGCAGCGGACCTGTCTTGGGCGGAGGCTGCGTTTCTTGCGGCGCTCCCGCAAGCGCCAGGACGCATGAATCCGTTCTCAGGGAAGGGGCGTAGCCAAGCGATTGAACGTGCGAAACGAATATTGGCGTATTTAGAATGGTCCGGTGCGCTGCGTCCCGGCGAACACCAGGTAGCCACCGAACGTTTGCATGCGCTCGTCATGCCGCAGCCGCGCGCGCGGGCGGAAAGTGCCATGCACGCGGTCTTGCGTCTGGAGAAGACACTTCCGCGTGACGGCGCGCCAATGGTGGAGACTACGCTCGATCTGGCGCTGCAGAACCATGTGCAGCGCAAAATGCGGCAGCGACTCGCGGAGTGGCATGCGGGTGGTGCGGGCAATGTATCCGTCGTCGTGGTGGACATCACATCGGCAGAAGTGCTCGCGTGGGCCGGATCGGCGCGTTACGGCGATGCGAGCGCAGCGGGTTCTATAGACTACGCAGACGTGCCGCGCTCTCCAGGGAGCGCGCTCAAACCGTTCTTCTATGCGCTCGCCTTGGAACGCGGTGAGATTACACCCGCGACGGTTCTCTCCGATATTCGCCGGCCTGACGGGCTCGTGCGTAACGCAGACGAAGCGTATCTGGGCCCCATGTTGCCACGGGCGGCGCTCGCGAACTCTCGGAATGTACCCGCGGTGGAAGTGCTCGAGCGCACAGGTTTTGGACCGTTGTGGGATCTGTTTTCTACGCTGCGACTGCACGCTCCAGAGGATCCGACGCTGCAATCGTACGGCTCCGGCCTAGTGCTAGGAAACATGCCGGTCACGCTCGCCGAGCTCACACGCGCCTATTTGGTGCTGGCTGGCGGAGGTCTTCAGCGTGATCTCGTTTGGTCTCGATCGCAGCAAGTGGCACCGCCCACACGTGTGTTCTCAGAAAACGTGACGCGCCAGATCTCTCTGTTTCTCTCGGACCCTGACGCGCGCTTGCCAACCTTTCCGCGTTTTGGGCCTACGGAGTATGCGTTTCCCGTTGCTGTGAAAACGGGCACGTCTGCGGGCTTTCATGATGCCTGGGCGTTCGCCTACTCGTCTCGTTATCTCGTGGGCGTTTGGGTGGGGCATCCGGCGCATCGGCCCATGCGTGAATTGTCAGGCGTACGTTCTGCAGCCGTGCTCGCGCGTGATGTGATGTTCATGGTGCCGCATGCGGACTCGCACGGCCTCGCGGATCTGTCGTTTCCGCCTCCGCGCGGTAGTCACGCCGTTCGTTTGTGCTCGCTCAGTGGCAAGCGTGCGAGCGATGTGTGTGAGCACGTGGTGAACGAATGGTTTCTTCCAAACACAGAGCCAAGTGAGTCATGCGATGTGCACGTGCGGCGCGTTGTAGATAAGACCAGCGTGCGCACGTTTGTAGATCTTCCGGCACGTTTTGGTGAGTGGGCAGCTTCCGCTCGTGTCATGGCTTCGCCAGATCGTGCGCAGGAGGAAGACCTTTTGGTGCAAGTGCAATCACCGCGCGAAGGCATGCGAATTATGCGCGATCCAGAGATGCCCGGCGACGGATCCACGCTCGGTTTGAAAGCCGCTGTCTCGTCTGCGCATGGTGAGATCGTTTGGTATGTCGATGGAAAGCCGTTCGAGACAGTGGGGTTTCCGTTTAGCGCTCGTTGGCCGCTCAAACCTGGAACCCATAGCTTTCAAGCTCGTGCGGCTTACCGCGATGCACGTTCGCAGGTCGTGCGCGTGACGGTCGAATGAGCGCCATAGATCTCACACTTCCTGCTAACGACGGGTTGCTCGTGGGGGCAACCTGGTCACCCGTCAAGCGGGCTCGCGCCGTGCTCCTGTTGTGCCACCGGTCGCACTTTCATCGCGGCGAGTACGCAGAGATCACGCCTAAGCTGACGGCGCTTGGTTATGCGTGCCTCGCGATCGATCAACGCTCGGGCATGAAGGTGCTGGGCCGTGAAAACGAAACGTATCTGCGCGCCAAGCAGCGCGGCCTGCCCACGGGTTATGGTAATGCACGACCAGACATCGAGGGCGCCATCAGCTTCTGCCGACGCAAAAAGCTACCGGTGCTTCTGGTTGGTAGCTCGTACTCGGCGTCGCTCGCTTGGCTCGTTGCTGGCACGCGGGTGCATGCCATGGCCCTGTTCAGTCCCGGCCAATACCTCAAAGGTATCGACATCACACAGACGCCCATTGAAGTGCCCACGTTCGTGACGGCAGCGCGCAAAGAGGTTGCGGGAGTGAAGCGACTCCTGCCGCGGACCCCAAATGTGACGTTGTTTTCGCCACGTGCGGAAGGTGCGCACGGCGCGCGTTGTTTGTGGGAACGCTCGCCAGGACATGCCGCGTATTGGGCCGCATTCACGCATTTTCTTGGCTTGCTCTAGCCCAACTGCGATGTCAGTTTCCCGGCACGATGCGCGTACTTGGAATCGACGGATGTGAAAACGGCTGGGTAGGCGTGTGGCTCGACAAGGGCGTCTTTGCACGCGCAGCGTTTCACGAATCGCTCGCTGCTTTAATTGCGCACGCGCCAGCAGCCGTAGTGGGCGTCGACATTCCTGTGCATCTCTCAAAAAAAGGCTATCGCCGCGCTGACGTGCTAGCCCGCGAGGCACTCGGAGGCCGCGGCAGCACCTTATTCATGATTCCGCCACGCGCCGTACTCGAGCAAGCTACCCACCCAGAAGCCTGCGCCACGGCCGCCTCGCTCGGGCTCAAGAAGCCCTCGATCCAAGCCTACGGTTTACGCCGCCGCATCTTCGAGGCCGATGCGCTCGCGCGCACGCAGCGGCTCTACGAAGTTCACCCGGAGCTAGCGTTTCTATCGCTCGCACAAGGGAACGCGCTCCCGCGCAAGAAGAGTTGGAACGGCGTGCAAGCTAGACTGAGTGCACTGCGCGCCGTAGGCATCGAGCTACCGACGCACATCGAAGGCGCTGGGGATGTTGGAACGGATGATGTGATTGATGCGGCGGTCGTGGCTTATGTTGCGGCGCGAATCGCAGCCAAGAAGGCGCGCTGCATGCCAAAGGACGCGAAGGAAGATGAGGGCGCCATTTGGTACTAGCGTGCCGTGCCAGCGAAGCGGACGTGCCAGAGAACAAGTGCAGATGAAGCGCAGCCCAAGGCTTGTCTCGCGCCTGGTTCCTCGCTATCGGAATTTCCGCTGCGCCCGTAGCTCAGTTGGATAGAGCATCTGGCTTCGAACCAGAGGGTCGGAGGTTCGATTCCTTCCGGGCGCGCCACACTTTCCTCTTACGGTTCTTCTGGTTCTTCTCACTTGAGAGTGGGTCACGCCAAAAAGCGTTTTGGGGTTCTTTTCAACACGCACTTGTTGAGCCTTACAGTCCAGCTCGCGTGCTGCCACCGTAGACAATCGAAGTCACTTTTCGACACCCCCGCAGCAGCGGCCAGCCCTCAGCCCGCGTTGGAGCGAATTGGGATCAGAGAGACCCAGGTCAAGCCGCGGCAATGGCGCGCAGCACCGCTTTGGGTTCACGATCAATGACGGTGAGTAGCACATGCGCCGGGCCTTCAGGTTTGCGGCGGCCTTGTTCCCAATTGCGCACGGTTCCGACGCTGACGCCGAAGGCGAGCGCGAAGTCTCTTGCGACATATGCAATTTGTCGTGCACACGGCGTACATCGACGTCTTGCACGCGCACTCGGTGTGCTTTGCCTCGGGACTTATCTCCCTTAGTGTATGCGATGGCGTCAGCCGCGACACGTTACCTTGCCGTCGTGCCAGGACAGTTTCTGCGCGATGTGAAAGCCGTAGGCCGACGCCTTCTCGAACGGGAAGCTGTGCAAGTGCCGCCGGCTATCGCTCAGGGCCCCAACCATTGCTGCGTGTCCGGCGGCGTCGCGAGCCAGCACAAGCAGCGCACCGACGGGATGGGTCGCTGCGCCACACGCTTGCACGAGGTGTAGCTATTCTCCCATTTGGCCGCGACGCAGGCTACGGCCCGATCATCGGGCTGCGGATAAACGCCTTCTCGCAAATTGCAGACAGCGGCGCAGGAGCCGTAAGTCCAAAGAGAGAAGGGCGGGGTGAGATAGTACGCGCCGTCCCAGCCTGATGCCGCATGGATACCTTGTGGACCCTTGGGACCGGGAACGCCCGCAGGGCCTCGTTCTCCGCGTGGTCCGCGCGGACCTTTGGTTCCCCTCGCGCCCGTGGGGCCAGCTGCGCCCTTGTCTCCCTGCTCGCCTGCCGCGCCCGTGATCCCTTTGATCCCCATGGGGCCGATCGGTCCATCGTAGCCGCTTGGTCCAACATCACTCGTCAAAAGTATGAGTAGAATAAGTGTCATGTGGTGCCTCAATCGAAGTTAGTGCAAACACAAGAAACGAAAGCACCGGCAACCGCGTCACAGCTCGTGTAGGTGCCGGCGTTAGGGCCCGAGATCAACTTGGCTGCGTTGCATGTGCCAACACGGCCCCACTGGCTTCCTTCGCAGTAGGCAGCACACGGCACGGTGCCGTTGTTTCCGCTTTTGACGAAGGTCCAGTGCACGTGAGGTGCGTCCGCTCCCGCGCTGCCCGGCTCGCCGCGGGGACCGATCGGACCTGGCACGCCGTAGCCGCCTGGTTCGCCTTGCTCGCCGGTTGGACCAGGGGGACCCTCAGGGCCTTCGTCGCCCCTATCGCCAACGGCGCCTTTTGCACCGCGAGGGCCCGGGTTGCCGGGAACGCCTTGTGGACCTTCAGCGCCGTCGGCTCCCGCAGGACCTGGCTGTGGCGCTGGACACGCAGCAACGGCCGGCGGCGGATCAGCGAGCTCCTCCGTGGGAAGCGCCGTGCAGCCTGTGAAAAGAACGAGAAGCAAGAGTCGCATGTGAATCTCCGTTTGTTACGGAGCACTCTGCCTGCGTGAGATAGCGAATGATCAGGTTCTGAAAGGAGTGTCCGAAAATGGGACAGTCGGCTCAGACGTGCGCTGAGCGTGCACTTGGCTTCAAAAAATCACTTCGAACTGGAAAACATACCCAACTCAAGCTCCCCGGACGGTTCTCGCTGTTAGGCAGCAGATCGTTGTCGTCGCTACTTACGGCGTGTCCGGAAGTCAGCAAACACAGCCAAGTTCACAGCAATCATCGAAGCGACATCGTGCGCGTTACGATTCACAGACGAGCGTCTCGAGTTGGCGGCAACGAAAACGTCGCTAGTGAAACATCCCCCAAACCGCTTGCGCCACGCTGCGCCATGACCTGGTGCAATTGCTCACGCGTACTCATCGCGGCACGAGTGGGTGCTATCAACGACGCCGTTGGCCTTCTTGCGGAAAAGCAGCGCGGAGTCGGCCGCCTACCGGTAGTGGCCTTGCGGCCCAACGCCAACGAGAGTCAATCGCCGAGCTGTTGCTCCGCGCCGTTCAAAATGCCGCTGAGGCAAGTGGCAAAAAATTGCGAGCACCCAAACGGTCTAAGACGAAGCAAAACATCGCATCCCTAGTAGTCGATGGCGGCGATGTGGAGGCGAGAACCTATTCACCCAGCGCTCGGTTTTTCGCTGATGAGATCGTTCGTCACGCGAAGTTCGGCGACGGGTTGGTTCTGTTTGCGGGTGAAACAACCATGGACGTCGCGTTCAAAGAGGGAACGAAGCGCTTAGCTCACTGAATCCCAAAGTTTCGCAAAATGATGTTGAGACGCTCATGATTTCTCGTAAGCGTTCGAGTCATACACTTTGTTTGTCGAACCAAAGGGATCAGCGCTTTTGAAGTGCGTCCAATCCAATTCAGATATAGGTTTCACTCGTCACGGCTGCCCCCAGCTCGGCGCTATCCCGAAGTGTTCGTGAAACAGTGTGGAGAAGCGTTTCTTTGCAGCGTCGTCTTGGAATCGCACGCGCAGCGAACGGTGCTTGAACGTGTGGACCCCTTGGTCGACTTCCATCAACGCGAAGAGCCAAGTGAGGTTGATGCCGTCGATCCCAACGAGCTCGACTTCCACGCTCACAGGCACCGAACTCGACTTTTTGCTCGTCACCTCCCGCCACTTGTAGCCTTTGTCTTTCGTGCCGCATATGCCGTGGCTTGTGCGCTGCGCGGCGTCCTCGGTCTTGTTGACGAAGGTGCAGGGGAGCGGCTT
Source organism: Myxococcota bacterium (assembly GCA_044359465.1). Lineage (GTDB taxonomy): Bacteria > Myxococcota > JADLHZ01 > JADLHZ01 > JADLHZ01 > JADLHZ01. Next base: position 1,206 of record JBIKMD010000034.1, on the reverse strand, counting down.
CGATTTTTCGCCGGAGACGAGCTGATCGAGCAGGATGTACGGGCTCGGTGCTGGCAGCTCGTCGATTGTCGTGGGCGTCGGGAGGGTATTGTTAAGCGCGAACCATGGAGGTGCTGCGCTCATCAGGAGTGCGAGGCTGAGGAGCATCGATCAAGAGAGTACTCTGGAGCCGGGTCGAGGTCCATGCGCGTAGAAGTTTCTATCGGCACGGAACCGTAGTCAGAAGCGCCCATAGTCGGTCCGGTCGCAAAAATTTGAGCATCGGGCAGGTCAATCGCGACTGCAAAGTGCGATCTTGGGCACGAGATTTTTAGTGTTTATGGGATGAGAACGGCGATTTTGCTGCGTGAGGGAGTGGAGAGAAACACGCGGCCACGCAGCTTTGTAGGAATGAGACACACGAGCACCTCTAGAGGCGTCGTTTGTTTCTAGGCCAGTTGGCGATGATTCAACGCATTCGCTATTCTACGCGAGGCTTCTGCCGATACCGTCAGCATATGGATGCAACTAAGGGAATCAACGCACTACTTCGTGCCGCAAGACGACCGGTGAGCCCAGGAGGCGCTGCGGAGACCAAAGGGGAGCCGGGACGCACGTTGAAATCTTGTGGGCCAAGTGGGGCAATTGTCCTTCACCCCGAAACAGGGCTGCACAAGAACACCCGGATGAGACGTCCGAGAATGAGATCTATGACTTGCGTGCTCTTCCTGTTGCTCCCAAGCTGCGCTGCTTCAGTCGCTGAGTATAATGCTGAAAGCCGGGAGAAAATTCGTCCCCGCGCAGCTTTCGAAATGAATTGCGCTGCTCTGACATTCACACCACTGCTTGATAGCAAAGTGACAGGAGTCAAAGAAGGGTTGGTGTCCCAATGCGGCGTTGAGGGTTGCGGTAAACGCTCGGTCTACGTGCACACGGACTCCGGCTGGATTGCCAATACTGCGTCTGAGCAGGGAAAATGAACGCAGCGTGTTTGAGGTGATTGCCCAGGCTGAACCTTGGCGCGCAACAAGTCGCGGTGATGCTCACGCGCTCCGCTTCAGGACGACCTATGGTTGGTCTGCTCGCTGCCAATGCCAAGCATCGAAATGATATTGTTCGCGTGCCCACCCACAGGCGAAAGACGACGGTGTGTGGCGACGAGAACGTTGTGGGCAGACAATCAAGCGACTCAGATCAGCTGGCGCACCGGGAGGCTGGATTCCAGCA
>JBIKMD010000794.1:0-3396 GCA_044359465.1 Myxococcota bacterium | reverse complement strand
AGAGGCATGTCGAGCACCATGTGGGCGCCTTGGTCCTTCGCATGACGCAAATAGGTTCCGGTCTTTCGCTGCACGACGATGCCTACGTGGGTAATGCGAAAGGGAATGGTTTGGTAGTCCGCGCGCACCACGAATACGAGCGAGCCGTTTGGAATGCGTGCTGCCACCTCGTCCATCTTGTCTAGCGGGATGACCGGCCAAGAGAAGGTGCCGTTTGGGATGCGTTTTTCTGGCAGATCTAGCTCGAGCGACTTCTTTCGCTTCTTGTAGATCTCTGGGTTCATCTTCTTCTGCACGGTGACCGTGAGCTCACCGCCCACTTGACGCGTCACGTCGCGAAGCCACCCGAGCTTGGTGTTTTCTGGAATCCACTGCGACTCCATGAAGTGTTTGCGCTCGACGTAATTGGGCCCCGTGATGATCGCGCCGTTGAAGTAACGAATGTCTTTGAGCGTCCTCAGCGCTTGCTCCATGTCTGGCGTGGACGCGAGCGCCATGGAGATCTCAACCAGGGAGAGGCAGTCGAATTGTTTTGTTGTGAACAGCGGATCGGCATCGACGCCTTCGGCTTCACCCAGCGGCGAGAATTGATACGGCGCACCCAAGAAATGACTCGAGATGGCCAACATGCGGCCAATGTAGGTGCTTTCCTTCTTGTGAACCTCGGCGATCTTCGGCGCAAGCTGCTCCGGCGAAAAGCCAATCCAAGACTCATGCGGAGCGCTGACTGCCAGCGCGAGCACCATCGCAATCACTTGCTGAGCATAAACGTGTAAGCAGCAAAGAGGAAGATTTCAGTCGTCTGTTACTTAGTCCCTAAGTAACGGCGGAAGCGGTCCGCTGGTAACGTTCACTCGTCGTCAGAGCGCAGTTTGTCGAGCACAGAGAAATCTTCGAGCGTCGTCGTGTCGCCTTTGACGGCGCCGCCGGCCGCGAGCTCTCTGAGCAGGCGGCGCATGATTTTGCCGCTGCGCGTTTTGGGAAGGGCGTCGGCAAACCGGATGTCGTCCGGACGGGCAATGGCACCAATCTCTTTGACCACGTGCGCTTTGAGCTCGGCTTTGATTGCTTCGCTCGCCACGAAGCCCGATTTCAAAGTGACGAACGCGACGACGGCTTGGCCTTTGAGCTCATCCGGGCGACCAACGACTGCTGCTTCCGCGACCTTGAGATTCGAGACCAGCGCGCTCTCTACTTCCATGGTTCCAAGGCGGTGGCCCGCAACGTTGAGCACGTCATCGACGCGGCCCATGACCCAGAAGTAGCCGTCGGCGTCGCGGCGTGCGCCGTCGCCCGTGAAATAGATGCCGGGATAGTCGCTGAAATAGGTCTTGGCGTAGCGTTCGTCATCGCCCCACACGGTGCGAAGCATGCTCGGCCAAGGTTTGCGAATGATCAAATAGCCGCCTTGGTTGGGGCCTACTTGGTTGCCTTGTTTGTCGACCACTTCGAGTGCCATCCCTGGCAAGGGAAGCGTGCAAGAGCCCGGTTTAGTGGGCGTGGCGCCAGGAAGCGGCGATGCCACGATGCCGCCGGTTTCCGTTTGCCACCACGTGTCGACGATGGGGCAGCGTTCCGCGCCGATGGTCTTGTTGTACCAAATCCAAGCTTCTGGATTGATGGGCTCACCCACCGTGCCGAGCAAACGCAGCGACGTGAGGTCATGTTTTTGCGGCCACTGCTCGCCCCACTTCATGAACGCGCGGATCGCCGTGGGCGCGGTGTAGAAAATCGTCACTTTGTAGCGCGCGATGATCTCCCAGAAACGATCGGGCTCTGGATGGTTTGGTGCGCCTTCGTACATGAGCACGGTCGCGCCGTTCGAGAGCGGCCCGTACACGACATAACTATGCCCAGTGACCCAGCCGACGTCTGCCGTGCACCAAAAGAGATCGTTCTCTTTGAGGTCGAACACCCACTTTGTGGTGAGTGTTGCGTTGAGCAAATAGCCCGCGGTCGTATGCACGACGCCCTTGGGTTTGCCGGTGGTGCCACTGGTATAAAGAATGAACAGCGGATGTTCGGAGTCGAGCGCCTCTGGTGCGCACACTTCGCTCTGCGTGCTGACGAGATCGCTCCACTCCACGTCGCGGCCCGTTTGCATGGACACTTCGTTTTTGGTGCGCCGCACGACGATACATTTTTCAATCGTGGGCGTGTGCTTCAGCGCCTCATCCACGTTTTGTTTGAGTGGAACAATCGCGCCGCGCCGCCAACCGCCATCGGCCGTGATGCAAACTTTGCAGCCGGCGTCATTGATGCGATCGCGAAGTGCATCGGCAGAAAAGCCGCCAAACACTACGGAGTGTGTCGCGCCAATACGTGCGCACGCGAGCATGGCGATGGCCGCTTCTGGAATCATTGGCAAATAGATGGCCACGCGATCGCCACGTTTGACGCCGAGCGCTTTGAGTCCGTTGGCGAGCTTGCACACCTCCGCGCGGAGCTCCGCGTAGGTGTACGTGCGTTTGTCTCCAGGCTCACCTTCGAAGATCAATGCGGCTTTGTTCTTGCGCGGACCGTCTGCATGGCGGTCTAGGCAGTTGTCGCTGACGTTGAGCTGACCACCTGTGAACCACTTGGCAAAAGGCGGTTTCCAATCGAGCACGGTGTCGAACGGCTTCTGCCAACGCAGCAGATCCGTCGCTTGCCCCGCCCAATATTTCTCGGGTGAGGCCTCGGCCTCCGAGCGCAATTGCTCGTAGTGCTTCATGCTCTTGATGTGAGCGGCAGCAGCGAATTCTTTGCTCGGTGGAAAGACGCGATGCTCTTGCAACTGGGAGTCGATGTGTTCACTCATCGTCCCGGGTCAGAGCGCATTTTCGGGTGAAAAGCTACTTGGCGTATTTGACTTGGATGCCGCGTTCGCCGTCGAGTCCCACCATAGGAATCACGTTTTGCTTCCAGCCTTCGATGTCGAGCCCGGTGTTGACCTTCATGGGGACCGGGAAACGGCTATTGTCATAGGTCGTGCGGCCCGCGGGGAGCTCCTGATGTTTGGTGTAGGTTTTGTCGAAGCCGATGGGGGCATAGTCGCCAAGCCCAACGGATTTGCGTGCTGCTAAAAGCTCCTCATCCTTGGTCTTGCTGCCGTTCACGATCTCGTTGGTCATCGAGTAGCGGTCAAAGTACTGCTTGTTGATCTTGGTGATGAACTTCGGAAGCTCGTGCACGTTCTTGCTGTTTTTGAATTGGAGATCGTCTTCGAAGTCAGCGGTGTTGCAGCAGCCTGAGCCACCGTGGCCATAGTCTCCGAGCCGATTCATGAAGAAGAGGTTGTTCATCAGCGTCAAAGCGTCGCCCTGGGCTTGGAACTTGGACATCACACCAGTTTGATGCGTGAAGGCGATAACGTTCTTCTCAATAACGTACTTGCCGTTGTCGTCTTTGGGGTCG
>JBIKMD010000793.1:0-3399 GCA_044359465.1 Myxococcota bacterium | reverse complement strand
CGCGGCTTCAGCGCGCTTCAGCCGCATGGCTTCGAGCAAAGCGTCGTAGTCGAGGTAAGCCCGCGCGCCTTGCAGTGGAAGCTCGTAGCGTTCGTCTGCTGCGCGGACCCAGCTCGAATCACTGTCGGCACTCGTGTACAGAGCGATAGTCTTGTAGCGCGCGCCTTCAGCGACGAGCTCGTTGACGGCGTGGATTAATCGCATGGCGGGTTCGCCGCGATTGATGATGCAAATGCGCTCGAAAGTCGTTTTCACCGGGGTGGCATGCACTAGCCGCTAGGGCAATTCAACCGACCCTGTAGTCAGTCCTGACACTCACAAAAGCGAGCGAACAAAGCCTGGGCCGCCGTAAATGAAGCCGGTGTAGACTTCGACCAGTGTGGCGCCTGCGCTGAGCTTCTCTTGTACGTCTGCCTTCGACTGCACGCCGCCAACGCCCACAATCGGCAGGTCTGTTGCGTTATGTAGTGTTTTTACTACATCGGTGGCGCGCGTGCGTAGGGCGGCGCCAGAGAAGCCCCCAGCTTGTGCCGCATTGGTGTGCTGTACCGGGCGCGCGAGCGTGGTGTTAGTGGCAATGAGCCCCGCAATGCCGCAGCGTTCGGCCAAACGTGCAATGCCCGGGAGCGCCTCGTCTGCCAGGTCAGGCGAGAGCTTCAGCAAGATGGGGCGAGATGGGAGCGAGAGCCGTGCTGCGCAAGCTGCTCCTTCGGCAACCGTTGCAGAGAGCAAGGGGCCGAGTTTGTCTTCGGCCTGCAGATCACGAAGCCCCGGCGTATTTGGTGAGCTGATGTTCACGACGAACGCGTCGGCGTGTGGGTAAAGCGTACGCAGTGTTTTGACGTAGTCTTCTGCGGCGTTCTCATTGGGCGTGTCTTTGTTCTTGCCAATGTTCAGCCAAATGGGTCCCGCGCGATGCTGTACTTTGGCGAGGCGTGCCGCCACCGCGTCCATGCCAGGATTGTTAAAGCCCATTCTGTTGATCAACGCGTGGTGCTCAGGCAGGCGAAAGACACGCGGCTTTGGATTGCCGTCTTGTGGGCGCGGTGTCACGGTGCCGATTTCAACAAAACCAAAGCCGAGCCCAAAGAGCGCCTCAGGGACGACGTTTCCCTTGTCGAAGCCCGCTCCTAGCCCGATGTGATTGGCGAACGTCAGACCGAACGCCTCGACTGGTTTGACCCTGCTCCACTTTGGACGGAGCGGTTTGCGACTGAAGCGGCGACGAAACGCGCTGACAACGCGTAGCCAGCCCATGCCTAGATGGTGTGCCGTTTCGGCTGGAAACAGAAACAGAATCGCCCGCAGCAGTGGCCACATGCGCTCCGCCTACCAGCTCACGAAAACGAATCCCACCCCTCTCGTTTTTGCTCGCGGGTAAGTGCGACGCCAGCGACGCGATCAATTGCGCCGGCAATCGCGTCTTTTTCGCAGGGTTTGCCTATGGTCTGGTTGGAGACGCCCGCAAGAAAGTCATTCGCGGCAGAAGTAAAAGCGCCGCCGGTCATGAACACGATACGACTGAGCAATTCTGGATTCGTGCGCTTGAGCTCCGCGTAAAAGTCCATTCCTGACATGGTGGGCATCATCAAGTCGCAGAACACCACGTCGCAGGTGTTGCCGGCTCGAAACCACTCGACGGCGGCGTGACCATTCGTAAAGCTCTTCACCTCGTGTTCGTGTTTCAAGCTGCGCACGAACATGGAACAAATGAGCGGTTCGTCATCAAGAACAACGATACGAGAGCGGGGGACTTGGGTGGTACGCACGCGGCCCGTCGAGGCAACCGCCGTGTGTTGGTCCGTCGAGACGGTCGTCGCAGGCAAAGTGATCGTGAATGTCGAGCCTTTGCCCGGCCGGCTCGAAAGAAGAATCTCTCCTTTATGCTGCGTCACGATACCGTGGCAGATGGCGAGACCAAGGCCCGTGCCAATGCCTCGCGGTTTTGTGGTGTAAAAGGGCTCGAAGATCCTGAGCTGCACATCTGGTGTCATGCCGGCACCGTTGTCTTCGACCTCGATTCGTACGCGCTCGCCCGCTTCGTTCGTAACGCGTACGACGATTTGATTGAGACTCGCCTCGCGCTCGGGCAGCGCCTGCACTGCGTTGATGATCAAATTGAGGAAGACCTGACCTAGTTTGGACTCGGAACCGAGCACTGCGGGCACTTTTTCGAAGTGCGTGACCAAACGTGCGCGGTGTCTGAGCTCATTCCACGCCATGTTCAACGCAGAGCGAACGATGGCTTCGACGTCGACTGGCCCGGGTGTCGTATCGTCCGCACGGGAAAACAACTTGAGGTCCCTGACGATGTCGCGCACCCGGTTGGCGCCGTGGTGTGCGTCGGCAATCGCGGCGCACACGTCTTCGCCATGGGTCTGCGGCGTCAGCGTGTCCGCGGCGAATTGGAGGTTGGCGATCACGAATGCCAAGGGATTGTTGATTTCATGTACGACGCCCGCGGCAAGCGTGCCGAGCGAAGACATGCGGTCCGCCATCGAGAGCTGGGTGCGCGAATCAGACTCTCGTTTTTGCGCCGCTTGCAGCTCCGCCTCTGCTTGCAGCCGTTGCGATAGGTCTGTGAACGTGGCGACCACGTATGTCAGACGCCCCGCGGCATCTTTGATGGGTGAAGCGTGGACCTGCACAGGAACTGTTTGTTCCCCGGTCACGATTTGCATGTCCGCCACAGTGTTCGCCTCGCCATGCAGCGCACGAACGACGGGCGCACGCTCAGGTGGATAAGGCTGGTCACTACCGAGCACGCGCGCACTGCCAAGCGTTGTCAGCGGCGCCGGCGAGCAGACCACGTCATTACCAAGCAGGTTTTTGGCGAGCGGGTTGGAGTAAAGCGGCACGCCCGTCTCGTCCGTGACCAAAACTGCGACCGGGAGCGAGTGGAGCAAGGTTCCGAGCATCCGCTCTGACTCGCGAACCCGTTCGACGTCGGCTCTGTGTACGCGCTGGTGCAACACGCAGGCGATCACTGCAAAAACGGTTGTCGACAGAGACGACGTCAACCAGACCGCAACTGCAAAGTCCGATTGATTTTCGCGCGTGAGCAAGAGCTGAACACACGCAAGCGATACGATCCCGGTGAATCCAACAACCGCGGGGTGATTTAAGAATAAGAGCCCAACGATGAGTCCAGCGAACACAAGGAAGAGAAAAGCTTGTCCCTGTGAGCCGCCCGTATCCCAGGCGTGAAGTGTGATGCCAACCGCAATGACGGCGCCCACAACGGCGTAGGCGTGAGGTCGTATTTTTTCTGGGATGCGGGGTAGCCATGCGGCCAAGGGGACAAGAAAAACTGCGAGCAGCGCACGCCCAATTTGCAGCGTCAGGGGCTGGCGAACGCCAAAGATTGCCTCGAGCAGCGCAAAGGCAACAATCACGACA
>JBIKMD010000791.1:0-3402 GCA_044359465.1 Myxococcota bacterium | reverse complement strand
TCCGCGTGCTGCAGGCGGTCCTCGGCTCAGACGCCGGCAAGTGGAGCTTCGAACACCTGCCGCACGGAGCGGATCACACCCTAAAAACAGGGAAAACGATCACCGACGAAGAGATGCAAAGCCTGCGCAACTTCGATGCGATCGTCGTTGGTGCGCTTGGCGATCCGCGCATTCCGGATAACCACCACGCCAAAGACATTCTGCTCGGCATGCGCTTTAAGCTCGATCTCTTTGTGAACTTTCGGCCGAGCTTTGCGCTGCATGATTCGCTCGTCCCACTCAAAGGTCGCGGCGCGAAGGACGTGCATTTCACCGTGCTGCGCGAAAACACAGAAGGTTTGTACACGGGCATCGGCGGCAACTTCAAAACCGGAACTGAGGACGAGGTCGCCATTGAGCAAGAAATCAATACGCGCAAAGGCGTTGAGCGCATCATTCGTGAAGCCTTCGCCTATGCGGAGAAGACCGGAAAAAAGAAGCTCATCATGGCGGACAAAGCGAATGCCATGACCCACGGACATGGCCTATGGCGCCGCGTGTTTGCCCTGGTCAGCAAAGCCCATCCGCACATCGATGCAAAAGCCATGTACGTCGACAATTTGGTATTCCAGCTCGTGCGCGACCCCAGTCAGTTCGAAGTCATTGTGACGAACAACTTGTTCGGCGACATCGTCACTGACTTAGCGGCCGCGCTGCAAGGAGGGCTCGGCCTCGCGGCAAGCGCCAACTATCATCCAAGCGGCCCAGCCATGTTCGAACCCGTGCATGGTAGCGCGCCGGACATAGCCGGCAAGCAGCTCGCTAATCCTGTAGGCGCGGTGCTCAGCCTCGCGCTCATGCTCGACCACTTGGGCGACGCTGCGCGTGCGCGTGCGCTGGAAAATGCCGTGCGAAAGACCATCGAGCAAAAAGTGCTGTCGCGCGACCTTGGAGGAACTGCGACGACGGCACAAGTAGAGGCCGCACTGATCGCCGCGCTTTGAGCTCGGCAATGAGCCAAATAGGCAAACGCAAGGCCGAATGCTCGGCGCGCTCTGCCAAAGTGGCAACGCATGTTTCTCGTCGCAAGCGCGATATTCCACGGAATTTTCTCCACGCACACTTGGTCTAGACTTTGCTCAGTGTGGTCCCATGCGGATCAAGCTTGCGCTTTTGGTGCTCGTTCTTTTCGTTGGCAACAAGCTCGTGGACCACTTTGTCTATGCGAAGCCTGATTTGGCGCAGACGCTACTGACGGTAGCAGTCAATGATGCAAACTGGAGCGATGCCCATGTGAGCGCGCCGTCTGCCCAAGTCATGACGCGACAAGTGCCACGCACAGTCCCTCGTCTTCGAACCTTCGTTCATCCGTGAACCGTTTCGCGCTAAGAGACGGCCATGACTCGTCCATTGCTGATGATTCCTGGTCCCGTCGAGCTCTCTCCGCGCGTCGCTGCGGCCGCCGCAGCGCTGCCTCCTGGACACATGAGCCCACCATTCGTCGAGGCGTTTGGCCGCTCACTCAAAGCGATGCGCGCCGTGTTTGCGGCGGGCGCAGACAGTCAGCCGTTCGTTTGTGCCGGCAGTGGCACACTCGCTATGGAGATGGCCGTCGCCAACTTGGTTGAGCCTGGCACACGCGTGCTCGTGCTTTGGAGTGGCTATTTCTCAGACCGCATGGCGGAGATCCTTAGGCGCTATGGCGCCGAAGTGACCATGGTGCATCCAGCAGAACCGCGCATTGGTCGTTCGCCCTCGGCCGAAGACGTGGAACAGGCGATAGCCGCAAACGGAAAACATACTTTGCTCTGCGCGACCCACGTCGACACTTCGACAGCGGTGCGCGTTGACGCTGAAGCGATCGCCAAGGTCGCGCAGACACATGGCATGCTCAGCGTTTTCGATGGCGTGTGTGCCACCGGCGGCGAACGCTTCGAGATGAGCGCATGGAACGCAGACGTTTATCTCACGGCATCACAAAAAGCGCTCGGGGTGCCGCCGGGACTCGCGCTGCTCGTAGTGTCGCAACGTGCGATCGAAGCCCGCAAGCAGCGTCGTTCGGCGCCGCCGCCATTGGTCCTCGATTGGGAGCAGTGGCTGCCCATCATGCAAGGCTACGAGGCTGGTGCGCCAAAGTACTTTGCGACGCCCGCGACGAGTCTCGTCTTGGCACTCGATGCAAGCCTCAGTGAAATACTCGAGCTCGGTCTCGAACACGTGTTCACGCAGCAACGAGAGGCGGCAATAACGATGCGTAGCGCATGGAAGGCGCTAGGCCTGCGCTCACTTGCAGATGACGAGCGCGATCAAGCAAACACGCTCAGCGCGCTGTATTACCCACAAGGCGTTGATTCGGCGTTTCTCAAACGCGTTGCGGCGGCGGGCGTGAGTGTGGCGGGAGGTTTGCTCGCGCCCATCGCCGCTACCTATTTTCGCGTAGGACATATGGGACACGCAGCGCGCACACCCGAGATGTTAGAGAGAACGCTCGCGGCCATTCGCGCAGCGCTCACTTAGGCGCGACACAGCGGGTGTCCGGCATTTAAGGGCGCTCTGAGATGTCGCAAAAACGCACTGGCACTTCCTAGGCGGCCAGAATACGCGCCTGATTCTACTCTTCTGTGCGCGGCAATTGCGTGGAGAACTCTGGTGCGAATTGCGCAATGATCGGGTCGATCTGGGTGCGCCATTTGCGAATCTGCTCTGAGGGTGCGATCGCCGCTTTCTCCAAGTGTGCGAACGCGCCGGCCAAGTCGGCTTGCACCGATGACGGGTATGGCACCGATGCGAGTGACGTCAGCACACGGAGCGCAATACGGGCCAAAGGATGCGTGGGGACCTGCAATTCGTAAGAAAAGGCGGCATTCAGCTTGGCCTTGTTACGTTCAGCCAATTCGGCAATCGCCTTCATACGCCGGGCGCGTTCAGAGAGCGTGGCATCACGCCAAAACTCGGGAGCCGCCATGGCGTGTATTGAAATGATGCCGTCGTTTGGTTCCATCAGGTCGATACCCTGCTGCATCGCTTCGATATAGCGCGTGAGTGGTCGGCCGAGCACTGCCGCCCCATCAAGGTGAGCAGCACGCGTCCATCGCCGACGTACCCAAGGTAGAACCCGGGCGCTGTAACGGGCCAACTGGACGGGACTTTCACCATCTTGTTTGAAGGTATCGGTCAGTTCGCGCAGACGTCAAGCAAACATAGCAATAGCGAGGCGTTCCAAGAGCTCGCGCGCATTCGCGAAGCGTTCACTTGGGCACGGCGGCCCCACCCTGACGAAAGCGCTGCTCTGGGCCGGCGGGTGTATACAGCTGAAGGGCGCGAGTCTCGATGGGAAACGTCGCGGAGTGCAGCGCGCCTTTCGGAATCGTCACCAGAGCATCGTTCTTGCCAGTGCCATCAACCACCGTCGCAGCTTCACCA
>JBIKMD010000792.1:0-3402 GCA_044359465.1 Myxococcota bacterium | reverse complement strand
CCCACGAAGAGGATCTCTTTTCCGTCCGCCTGCTGAACATAGAACCATTGGCTACCTGGCGTGTGACCCGGCGCTTTGATCGCAAAGAGTCCGGGAGCGAGCGCGATGGCGTCTTCATAGATGAGTGGTGTTATCAGCTTTTTCGCTTCTTCCGAGATGACGGCGGGCTCACTTCGAAAGGGGGAGGCCATTTGCTCGGGCGTGAGATGCACGTTTTTGGGAAGCGCGCCGGCAAACAGACCGCCCAAATGATCTGCGTGCTCGTGCGTGACGTAAATCGCGCTCGCGTTCGTGAACGCTTTCTGAAGGTGTAGCCACGCTTCGGGTTTGTAGTCCGATGCCTGAGCCTCCTCGGCCTGGGCCGCACTGAGCGCTGCATCAAGCATGATGGTGCGGTCTGGATACGTGACTTGGTAGGCGTACACGATCATCTCCGCGTCGCCTAAGGCTTCACCTGCGGCGATCGCGCGGCGCGGGAATGAAAACGTCGTGAACTGTTCAACGCGCACGCTGCTTGGCTTCGCGCCTGGTTGCTTCGACGCCAGCTCGCGGATTTTTTTGAGGTCGAGACTGAACGCGCAGTCGGTTGGCGCACTGCGTTCTGATGTGAGCACGATCACAGCGCTAACGAGCGAAAAAACAACGACAGCCGCGATAATTAAGAATTTTTTCACGCTTGCGCCATACGTCACCACGTGACCTAGGTCACGTGTGAATAAAAGTGCGAAACCAACGTCACAGCAACAAGTGGCGAGTCGTGAAAAATCTGCTTCGGCGAACTTTGACTCGTACTCAACTCCGCTGTACAGCCCGTTCACTTTTCCATGCAGGAAATGTGAGCGTAGCGTAGTTTCAACAAGTTCCTTCCTTGGGAACACGTAAATTTTTTGGAGGATTTAATGCGAGTGACGATGAAGAGCTTTTTGGCCGTGTCGATGATGGGTGCGTTTACCGTGGCAGCGTGCGGCGACGACAAGCCAGCTCCACAAGCAGCACCGATCGTTTCCCAAGGTCCAGAGTGGGTGACCAAGGGCTCGGGCGCTTTCGGCGCGGAAGGCCAAAAGGTTTTCTACGGCGTTGGCGTTGCGTCGAACATCAAGAACGTTGCGCTCCTCCAAACCACGGCTGACAACCGCGCCCGCGCGGAAATCACCAAGATTTTCGAAACCTACTCGGCCTCGCTCATGAAGGACTACATGGCGAGCGTGTCTGACGGCGACAAGGTGAGCGAAGAACAAAACGTTGAGAGCGCGATCAAGACCTTCAGCGCGCAAACGCTCTCTGGCGTGCAAATCGTTGACCGCTGGAAAGACCGTGAGACGGGCGCCATGTACTCGCTCGCGCGCCTTGACCTCAACGCGTTCGCGGACAGCATTGGCAAGATGAAAGAGCTCAGCGCCAAGGCGAAGGACTACATCCGCCAAAACGCAGAGCGCGTGCACGCTGACCTCGAGAAAGAGGAAGCCAAAGCCGAAGCACGTAAGGGTAACTAAGACTTAGCTTGTTAGAGTGAGCTCATACGAGGGCCCGGAGGTGCATGCATCTTCGGGCCCTTCGTTTTAGTGCGCTGTTTCATGCAGCTGATAGCATCCAAGTTCAGGGAGAGTTTTCACATTATGAATCATTGCCGGTTCGTCTTGATCTGCGCTGTTTTGCTGATGGGCGCGTGCATGGATGATGGATCCAAACCACCGCCGCGCGCCAGCGCTGTCAATGACCCCAATGTGCCTGCTTGGGTCGACCAAGTGCCAGAGAAGAAGGGCAAGATTTGCGCGCTCGGTTCGGCCGAGCCCACCTTCTTTCGTGAAGACGGAAAAATTTACGCCGCAGAGAATGCGCGCACGCAGCTCGCGGCAACGTTGAGCATTCGTGTGGAAAGCGTCATGATCGACATTCAGTCGACGAACAGCGGCGAAAACTACGTCGATCAGCAGTACGTGACGCAGGCGCAAAGTTTTGCGACTGACGCTGTGGTGCAAGGCGCGCAAGTGATCTCGTACTGGTTCGACGAAACTGGCACTCGCGGCCGTAAGAGCGCGACCTATGCGCTTGCCTGTTTGGACACCAACAGCACGGTGGCCGAGCTCAACAACCGACTTCAACAAGCCCATCCTGAAAACGAAAAGACCAACCAAAAAATCAGAGAGCGCGCCAAAGCCGCCTTTGACGACTTAGAAAAAGAAGAAGCAAAGCACGCCAAAAAGACGCCCTGAGCGTCATTTGTGCAAGCGCGCCGAATAGCGCGTGAACGACTACGTCCAACAGACTAGCAACAGACTGAGGGTGGAATGACGATGCGAATGAAGCTTGCTGCAGTGGTAATCTCGATGGGACTCTTTGCGTCAGCGGCTCAGGCCATGACGCCTAAAGAAATCTACAACAAGAGCGGCGCCGCTGTGGTGCTCATTTTGGCTTCCGACGATGGCAAGACCGGCTCCGGTGGAACGGGCTCGATCATCACCAAAGATGGTCAGATCATCACCAACGGGCACGTCATCTTGAATAGCGCTGGCGTGCCTTACAAGACGATCTACGTCTATCTGAAACCCGCCAAGGTGACCGGTGACAATGCCTCCGACTTGAAGCAACGCTTCCAAGTCACGGTCAAAGCGTTCAGTCCGCCAAGCGCGCTCGATTTGGCGCTGCTGCAGATTGAAGGTCCACCGGCAGACCTGCCGACGGTGGCGTTTGGTAGCCCTGACGACGTGAACATTGGTGACCCAGTTGTGGCCGTGGGGCATCCGGAACAAGGCGGCCTGTGGACACTGACCACCGGCACCGTGTCGACGATGATTCAAAACTTCGATCGCATCAAAGGCAAACACGTCTTCCAAACCGAAGCGAGCTTCAACCGCGGCAATTCGGGCGGTCCGCTCTTCGATGACGCTGGTAATATGATCGGCGTCAACACCATGATCGCGCGTAAGGCGGCGGACGGTCTTGCGATCACCGCTGTGAACTTCTCGCTCAAGTCGAGCGTCGCTGTTGAGTGGCTCAAGGCGCAGTCGCTCACGCTTGCGTATGCGACACGCCCAGATGACAGCACCGCGGTCGCTAACAACACCACCAAGGCGCCAGGAAGCAAACAACCGGAAGCCGTGGCCACCGCTGCCGCGCCAAACAAACAACCAGAGGTGGCCAAGGCTGCTGAAAAGCCGGCCACGCCGCCGCCCGCAGCCGACCTTGGCGCTGGCGCTCAAGTGTCGACCGAAGTCGGCAAGAGCATCACACCGCCGGCGAACGATCAGCCAAAGAACGCCAAGATCGTCACCGAGAAGAAGCCGTTCAGCATGGACTCGCTGCTCAAGAATCAGATGAAAGAGCTCGACGACATGATGGGCGAAATGAGCGGCAAGGCCAAACAAAAGCTCAATCGTAAAAAGTAAGATCGAACCTATCCCC
>JBIKMD010000790.1:0-3403 GCA_044359465.1 Myxococcota bacterium | reverse complement strand
TGCGATCTCGCCGTCTTTGGCACTGATCGACTGGTCACGTTCGTTGAGGTCATTCGATAGCTCGGCCACACGTGCTGTGAGCTGGGCGATTTGTTCGTCGCGTTCAGCAAAGCCACTATCACGCTCGCCATTGAGGTCTGCGATCCGTTGGTCGCGTTCAGCCAGTGCCGTGTCACGCTCGGTTGCCAGCGTAGACAGTTGCTCATTGAGCTGCGCCACTTGCCCGCGCGCTTCGTCGAGCTCGCCGTTGAGCTCTGTCACCCGGGCATCACGATCATTGAGCTCGCCCTGCAAGCGCTGTGCTTCCGCGTCACGTTCGGCAAAACCCGTATCGCGCTCGCCGGTGAGCGTTGCGATCTGTTGATCGCGCTCGGCAAAGCCGCTGTCGCGTTCGCCTGTGAGCGTAGAGAGCTGTTCGCTCATTTGCGCCACTTGACCGCGTGCTTCGTCGAGCTCCGTGTTGAGCTCGGTGACACGCGTGTCGCGCGCGGTGAGCTCGCCTTGCAAACGCTGAACTTCCGCGTCGCGCTCCGCAAAACCGGTGTCGCGCTCGCTCGTCAGATTCGTGATCTGTTGATCGCGTTCGGCAAAGCCGCTGTCTCGCTCAGCTGTGAGCGTGGAGATCTGCTCGGTGAGCTGCGCCACTTGTCCGCGCGCTTCGTCGAGCTCGCCGTTGAGCTCGGTGACGCGGGCATCGCGGTCGTTGAGCTCGCCCTGCAGGCGCTGCGTTTCGGCGTCACGTTCAGCAAAACCCGAGTCACGTTCCGTCGTGACCTGGGCCAGTTTGTCGTTCGCCTCCGTGAGTTGTGCACGGGTGTTGTCTAGCTCGCCAGACAGGTCCGCAATGCGGGTGTCGCGTTCGGCCAGCTCACCTTGGAGACTATCGCGCTCCATCACGGTGTTGTTGAGCGATTCGGTGGTCTCTTGCAGGTGACCGCGGGCCTCATCGAGCTCGGTATTTAGCTCGGTGATGCGCGTGTCGCGGTTTCCGATCTCTTCGCCATGCTTGAGCGCCAGCTCGTCGCGTTCGTGGGCGGCAGCAGCAGCGGCATCTTGCATGTCGATGCGCAGCTTGGCGATCTCTTCGTGACGCTCGTGGAGCTCGCCGTCCTTTTGCTGCAAGTGCTGATTCGCGTCGAGGAGCTGGTGCTCGAGCTCCGAACGCTGAATCGTCCACTGCTGCGTGTTGTCCGTGATTTGCTGCCGCAGGGTGGCGCCCTCGTCGGTCAGCTCGCGAACCTGCGTATCCCATTGGGTACGCATGTCGGCGTTTTCCTGGCGAGTCTTCTCGTAATTGCCGCTTGCTTCGGTGAGTGCCGACGAAATTTCTTGGTTGTGCTGTTCGAGCGATTGAATCTGTTCGCGCAGGCCTGCTTCCAAGTCTTTGGCTTGCTGCAGCTGTTCTTGCGACGTGCGGCCCAGCTCGTCGTACTCTTGGCCTTTTTTGCTCAGGCTCTCTTTGGTCGTCGCGAGCTCTTCACTCGATTGCTGCAAGCGCGCGCGGAAGTTGTTGTAGATGTCCTCGAGCTCGGTGATCTCTTTCTCACGCGTTTGCCAGGCTTCGCGAAAGCGGGCCGCGTCCGACTCCATGCGTTTGACGCGATCGCGGAAGTACTCGATCTTCTCTTCGAGCCCCGCGCCAGCAGACAACGACGGACCACTCTCTCTTGGCGCAGAGAACAAGCCTTCGAAAGGGGTTCGGCCGCGCCATTCGGCGCCGAGCGGTAGCACTTTGGGTGCGGCTGGGCTGGCAGCAGCGGGCCTAGGAACGGCGGCAGCTGGGGTGGCGGCGCCTGCCACTGGAGGCGGCGGCGGCACACCGGGTCTGGCCATGGGCGGGGGAGCGAGCGGCGGTGGGCCACCGGCAACACCCGGACCAATCGGCCCAAGAAAACGCGAGACTTTCTGCATCAACACGGCCTGCGCGATGGGCTTGCTGACGTAGTCGTCAGCGCGCGTCGGCGTGCTCATATGCTGCTGAAAGGCTTCTTGCGTTGCCTCTGCGGAGACGAGAATCAGCGGAATTTGCGACAATCCCGGTAGCTTCTTGATCTTATTGCACAGTGAAAAACCGCTGAGTCGCGGCAGCTCTACCTGCAGAAAGATCAGGTTTGGCCGCTCTTTGGCGAGCATATCCAAACCTTCGTTGCCGTTGCCTGTTTTGAAAACGTCGATGTCATGGGGGCGCAGCGACTGCACCACCATGTCGGCGAACGCGTCGTCTGAATCGATGACGAGGACCTTGCGCTTGCTCATTGTTTCGAAAAGATAGCACGCACAACATCATGATCCAGTTTCAAGAGCACTGCTTATGGCAATTGTAGTCAGACGCGACGCAACACGCGGTGAACGCAGGCGTGTACTCGTCATTGGCCTCGGCGGTCTTGGCTGCCCTGTCGCCGAGCTTCTCGCGCAAACTCAGAGCTGCGAGCTCGAGCTTGCCGATGGCGACAAGGTCGACCGGTCCAATTTGCCGCGCCAATGGCTTTACGGGGATGCCGACCTTGGCATGCAGAAAGTCGATGCGGCCGCGAAGCGCCTGCGTAGTGCCTTTCCAGGCGTAGCGCTGCGAACCAGTGGCGTAGTCCAAGACCTCGATCCCACCCCGTATGCGCTCGTCATCGATTGCACGGATGACGTCGACTTCAAATTCGCCGTGAACGACGCTTGCGTACGCGCGCGGGTGCCGCTGATCAGTGGCGGCGTCATTGGTCTTCGTGGGTATGCGCTGCGCGTTGAAGGCGGTCCGTGTTTGCGCTGCGTGTTCGAAGCCCCAACCGACGAAATGCGCAAGAGCTGCCGCGATGCCGGCGTGCTCGGTCCTCTCACGAGTGTGGTGGGCGCGGTGATGGCAGCCATGGCCATGCGCTCGCTTGCTGCAGAAAAGGCCGAGCCCATGTGGTCCATCGATTTGCTCGATCAACGCGCGCGCGTCTCGCAATGGCAGCGACGCGACAACTGCGGAGTCACGCATGCACTTACATGATGACGAGCTCGAATTGTTCGCGCGGCATGTCTCGCTGCCCGAAGTGGGCATGCACGGCCAAGCGCATTTGCTCGAGACCACCGCCTTCGTGGGGCCGGATGTTCCTGGGCGCGACGCACTCATGATCGGCCTGCAGCGCAGCGGCGTGGAGCTCCTCGCAAGCGCAGACAAGGCGCAGTGGCGCATCGAGAGCGGCCTGGGTCCTGCAAAGACAGTCGACATTAGCCCGCGACAAGTGGACGTTGGCGCGTTCGATTTGCACCTCGCAGGCAGACTCGAAAGCTCCGCGGCGCTCTATATCAAAGAGCGGTGGCTTGGCGCGCTGCTAGCGAGTGAGATCGTGCTCGCGATGCTTGGCAAACGCCCCACTGCGTTTACACTCGAGCTCGATTTCCCCGTCTACCTTGTGCGCAGCCA
>JBIKMD010000789.1:0-3405 GCA_044359465.1 Myxococcota bacterium | reverse complement strand
AGTGTCTGCGCGGTTTGCACCAACTCTTCCGGCACAGCCTGTATCGCGGTCACCACGACGGGCAACAGAAACACGAAGGTGCCAAGGAACAAGAAGGCAAGCTTCTGCGCTTCGTCGATGCCGAACCAGAGGATGAGCAATGGAATGAACGCGCTGATTGGCATGTACCTGAGCGGCGCCATCACGGGCTCGAAGAAGGCCTCAATGGGTCTGAACGCGCCCATCAGAACACCCAGAGGGAAAGCCACGGCCGCAGCCAAACCAAACGCAAGCAGAATGCGGCGCGTGGAAATCCAAATGCTTCGCGACAGATCATAGTCGAAGAAGAGCTGGAGTGTTCCCTTCAAGACGTCACTTGGCGACGGCAGAAAATCCGGTGACGCAAGGCCGCCGTAACTGAGCACACACCACAACACTAAGGTGAGTAGCGGTGCTCCAAACATGAGAACGGTGCGCGTGCGCCGAGGAATCGGCCCGCGAACAGCAAAGAGGTCATCGGGTCTGCTGGTCATGCTCTCCACCCCAACAACGCGCGAGGGTTCGCGCAAATGAACACGTCTGAGAACGGCCCGAGAACCGCGCCCTCACCCAAACGTCCCCGGGAGCAATGAAGCTTAAGGTGCCGCGAGAACGACTTTGATATCGGTACGGCGATTGAGCTGCCGACCCGCTTCCGTTGTATTGGGAGCGACGGGGTTTTTCTCGCCGCGACCAATGGCTTGGAAGCGCGCGTCAGACAAACCCGGGAACTCTTTGAGCAGGTATTTTTTGACGGCGACAGCGCGTTTCTCGCTGAGTGTCTGGTTGGCAGACGGGTTACCCGTTGCGTCAGTGTTGCCTTCAACGCGCAAGTAAGTGTTGCCAAACGAGATCAGCGTCTCGCCAAGCGAATCGAGCACGAAGTAGCTGCCTTCCATGATCTGATCAGAGCCCGGCGTGAAGTGAATCTGCAGCTGTTTGTTGATGATCGCGCGATCCTTGGCATTGGGCGCCTTCGCTTTGAGCTCTGGCTCAACCACTTTTTGACCTTGGTAGAACGACGCGAGCGACGAAACAAATTGTGTATCCACGGAGTCGCTGCCGCTCGCCACCTTGGTGACGAGACCCTTTTTGCGCCAAATGATGAACGCAGTATCGAACAGGGTCTCGAAGTGAGACTTACCACCAGCCAGACCGTAAAACAGCGCGTTGTCGGCGAACGGAGTGAGCTTCAAACCGCTGAGCATGCCGCTGACCGTGTCGCCATCGAGCTTGAGCGCATCGCCAACGATTTTGTTCGAAGCTTCTGGGTCCTCCTTCATCAGGTCGATGCCCTTGAACCAACCGTGCACGAACGCTTTGACGGTCTCGGGAGCCTTCTCGATGATGTCCGCACGCGCAACGAGCGTGTCAGCAATGACGTTTGTCGCGGCCGTCGTTGAGACCAGGACGTGCGCTTCTTCACCGCGCGCTTCCACGGCGCCAGAAAGGTCTGGTTCCCAGGTCACCGCAGCATCCACACGTTTGGCCTTGAACATGGCAGCCGCGGCAGGTGCGTCTTGTGTGAAGACGATGTTCTTTTCAATCGTGCTGCGGTCCTCTGGCGAAAGACCAGATTGGCTCAGCAAAAACAGGAGCAAGAAGTGCGATGGCGTAAACTGCGTGCACGCAATCTTCTTGCCCTTCAGATCCTCTACTGACTTGATACTCGAGAGCGACACAATGCCGTCACCGCCGCGGCTCCAGTCCTGCTGCAGGATCGATTTGCCGCGCGTTTGCGAGTCCATGAGCTCGCTGGCTTCGCGGGCCCAATTGTCGACCGTGTCCCACATGATGTCGATGTCGCCCTTTTTGAAGGCGGCGAGCTTGGCAGCGGGATCTTCGAGGAGAATGAACTTCACATCGAGCCCAAACTCACTCTTGTATTTTGATTTGTCGTTTACATCGAGCCCACGGTTGAACACGATGCCTGGCGCGTGACCCGCCCAGGTGTTGATCGCCACAACGAGTGGACGATTGAGCTTGCCCTGCTTCACGGTTGCAGCATTGACACCAGAGACGCCGGCCTTCTTGTCCGGATCTTTTGGGGCATTCGCGAGGTTCGTGAAGTCGTTTTTGTCGATTGCGACAGGTTTGCTCGGCGTAGGTGCGTCAGGCGTGCTGCCCGTCGCCCAGGTGCGAACATTGCTGCCGAACTTGGCGTAAACCACATAACCCACGACAGCCAGAACGACGATCGTGATGAAGACTTTTGCAAATGGCGTGAGTTTCATGACTGATTAGCCCATCGTCTTTTGTTGCTTGCTGCCTGCTTGCTTGAGCTTTTCCCACTCTTCGTTGGCCGTGGCATCGCCCGCGGTTGCGCGCAATTTTGCGAGCTTGCCGTCGAGGTCGTTCTCGCGAAGCTCGTCGCCAAGCTTGGCTTCTGCCATGGTCGTCTTGATGTGCTCACGCACGTTGTCGAGCGCTTTGACTTCTGCGTCCACGCTCAGACCATCGAGTTGCTCGTTGATCTTCACACGGGCCTGCGCGCTCGCGAGCTTGGCAAGCATGCGGTCTTTTTCGCCCTTGAGCTTATTGATCTCGCCTTGCACCTGCATGAGGCTTGCTTTTGCAGTCTCCGCGTCGGTGTTCGCTTGGGTGAGCTCCGCTTCGAGCTCAGTGACATCCGTCGCTAGCGTTTGCTTCTTCTGAATGAGCACCACACCCAGATCTTTTTGATCGGTTTGGATCGCCGCGTTCAAATCGCGTTCGATTTGGGCAAGCTCTTTCTTCGATTTGTCGAGGCGACCCGTGATGTCCTCACGGCGACGGATGATCGCAGCGGTTGCCTTCTTGAGCTGCGTGTACTTGGCGACCATCGAATTGATCGCGTTTTCGTACGCAATCTCCGGGTGTTCCTTCTCGACGCCCGAGATCCACAGGCTCAAAAAGCCCTTCCACAGATTACCAACGCGCGTGAAAAAACCGTCTGCCACGGAAGCCTCCAATGAAATGCGAAATGTGCCGCTGGGTTGTAATGGCCAAGTCAGGTCGTGTCAAAGATCGACAGCTTGAGGGGGCAAGACACCCCTTAGAACTGGGTCTTTAGCGCTTTAAACGCTTCGTAGTTGGTCAGGTCCATGTGCACCGGGCTCACGGAGATCAGACCTTCGGTCACGGCGTTGCAATCACTGCCGGGCAAATCGTCATGCCCGGTTTCGTCGCCGCCAATCCAATAATAATTCCTTCCGCGAGGATCGACGCGGGCATCCACGCGCTCGCCGTAGCGGCGTTTGCCGAGCGTGGTCCACTGGTAGCGCTTCGCCTCACACTTCTCGGGAAAGTTCACATTGAGAAGCGTGTCGTACGGCAGACCTTTCTCTAGGACGAAACGCGAGATCATTTGAATGAACTGAGTCTGCTCGATGAGCCCCGGTTGCACGC
>JBIKMD010000788.1:0-3407 GCA_044359465.1 Myxococcota bacterium | reverse complement strand
TTTCGATGCTGGCGCTCGTGAGCTGTCGCAGCTCCAGAAGCAACTTGCAGCGCTCGAGAGCGAAATCTCCTCCTTGCCAAAAGACGTAGCGCCAGCGGCGCGTGAGCTGCGCTTATCGCGACGTGAAGAGCTAGCGCGTCAGATTGCCGACCTACAGAATAAACCGCCAGCGCCGCCCAAAGAACGCTACCTGCGCTACACCACACTCGCCTTAACCAAAAAAATGCCGGAGCTGCCGGCGGTGGCAGAGAAGGCCAAGGCGTACAACGCCACGCTGTGTGACTCTTCCAAGCGCGCGACTGCCTCACTGGAATGCGAGAAGGCGCCGGAAGGCAGCGCCAGCTACGTTGGCAGCGCCACCTGCGCCGGTTGCCACCCCGCCGCCATGGAGCATTGGAAGACCACCAAACACGCCCGTGCTGTAGAGACCTTGGAGACGGCCGGCAAACTTTGCGACCTTGGCTGTATCGGTTGCCATACGACCGGCTTCAACGCGCCCGGCGGGTTTTGCTCACCGCAAAAAATTGGGGCGCTAGCGAATGTTGGTTGCGAAATGTGTCACGGCGCAGGATCTCTTCATGTCCAAACGACCAAAGTCGTGGCGCCCTTCGTCAAGTCACCTGGCGTGAACGTGTGTTTGCAGTGTCACACCAAAGAGCACTCGGATCTTTTCGAGTTCGAAAAGTATAAACCGCGCATCCTTGGGCCTGGTCACGGTGAGAAAAAATGATTGCCACGTTGACGTTGAGCTTATTGCTCTCGGCGGAATCGGTTGAAGACGCCTGCAAACGCACTGCTTCTGTTGCCTATCCCGCCTCTGACAACGTGAGCGACGCGGAAGCAAAGACCCTAAAGGGCTGCAACTCGGAAGCGCTGTACTACGGGATTGGCATGGGGCGTGATTCCGTGAAGGCGCGCAAGTGCGCTTACGTAGAAATCGCGTCCAAAGAAGAACCCGTGTTTGGCGGTGCCCTGCTGCTCATGGTCATTTATGGCACAGGCGATGGTGCGGCGCTCAACACGGACTTGGCCATTCACCTCGCTTGCGAGAATTCGCATGCCGACGCAGAAAAAGACGCGCGTGTTCAGTTTCTACTCGAGCGCAAGAGCGACCCTGCCAAGGCGAACGCACCGTTTGATATTTGTGACCACATTACGAGCGGCTTCATGTCTGGTCATTGCGCCGCGCATAGTCAGCGGATTGCGAGCGTCGCTCGCGCCAAACGCCTCGCCGTGGCTGAAACCCTGGTGCGTGCTCTGGCTGAGCCGGAATACGCAGCATTGCAGAAAGCGCGCGACGTATTTTTTAAGGCGCGCGAGGAGAACGAAGTGGATCTCAGCGGTTCAGCACGTGCTGCGTTCATGGTGGAAGAGCGTGCCTGTTTGGATGTGGGCTTCGTCGAAGCGCTCGAGAAGCTCGCCAAAAGCGAAGCACCTGTTGGCTCCGACTTCGCCGCTGCGGACAAGACGCTCAATGCTGCGTATTCAAAGCTCATGAAGAGCGACTTCGACTACGGGACGGTCACCAAGGAGTCGATCAAAAAGACGCAGCGTCTGTGGCTGAAATACCGCGATGCATGGGCTGCCCTTGGCTCCAAACGCAACGCTGGCGACGCATGGAAGACCTGGGCGACAACGCAGCGGACCGCCCAGCTCCTGGCATTCATTGAGTAACCCTACGTTCGAGTGAGTTGCAGCAAAGCCCATCCGTCTAGCTCTGCTTGTAGCTTTGGCTCTAACCCAAGCGCCGTGAATGCCGCACGCACGTTCGGTGCTTGCGATACCATGAAGCCGCTCAGCAAGAGCACGCCACCTGGCGCGAGGGCGCGTAGTAGCGCTGGGGCAAGCGCCAGCAAGACGGGTTCAATGATGTTTGCCACCACGAGCTGAAAGGGCGAACCAAACGAGTCGGGTGCAGCATCGCACACCGTGATCGCAGCCTGATTCGGGTCTAACGCAGCATTGCGCCGTGCCGCTACCAAGGCCACTTGGTCGATGTCTGTCGCAACGACGCGCCCCGCGCCGCGACCCGCGGCAATGCGGGCAAGCACACCGGTCCCGGTGCCCACGTCTAGCACTGCACTCGGCTTGGTTGTTCTGCAGAGCTGGTCCACGGCACCGGCGCTGAGTCTTGTGGTTGGATGCGAGCCATCCCCAAACGCGTGGCTCGGGATCGTTTTTAGAATGAGCATGCCCTCTGCTGCGTTCGGAGGCAGCTCGGTGCAAAGCAGCACGCGCGGCGCGATCTTGATGGCCGTGATTCCCTCTTTCATCTGGTGCTGAGGGCCTAGTGCTTTTTTGGCCACGGAACAAACGCGCTCGTGGTGCGAATGTAGTCTCGGTACATCGGTTTTGCGGCTTCCAGCTGCGCCTCGAGCATGGTGACGCCAGAGACGCGGAGCAACAGAAAGGTCATCAGCGCCGGAGACGCAACCAGCCAGAGGCCGAGCGGCGCGTCTAGTGCGCATAGCCAAAATCCCCACCAGATGACCGTCTCACCAAAATAATTGGGATGCCGGCTGTAGCGCCAAAGGCCACTGTCTAGAACGGTGCCGCGCAGGCTTGGGTCATCGCGAAAGCGCTGGAGCTGCCAATCGCCAACGGCTTCGAAATAGAAGCCAATGCCAAACAACGTCGCGCCAAGCCAATCGTTCCATCCCAGCACGTCCGGCTTCGGGGCGCTGAATGCGACCTGCAATGGAAGCGAGATGATCAGTAGCAGGACGCCTTGCAACAGAAAGACTTGGAAGAAGCTCACCCACCAGTAGCGCTCAGCGCCATAGTGCGCCCTGAATTTTTGATAGCGCGGGTCTTCGGGTTTTCCCCGTGCGCGCAGCACTAGATGGAGCCACAGCCGCACGGCCCACAAGGCGACCAGTGCAAGCAGCAGTGTCTTGGCGGCCGTGTGCTCACTCGCAAAAAAGGTTCGCACGGACACGAGCAGGAACCCCATGGACCACCAGGGATCGATGATGCTCGCGTCGCGGCGGTAGACACTGAACAACCAGAGCGCGACCTGCATGAGCAAAACGGCGCCAGCGTTGTCTAAGAGGAGTTGCCAGCTCATTCATGCCCCTTGAGGTGTTCCACATGGCTGGTGACGAAACGATCGCATTCGCGCCACTGCTCGAAAAGCCATTCTGCACGTCTTTCGTTTGGAATGTCGCGCGCTGAGATGCGTCGGAAACGCGCGTGGATGGTACGACCAATGAGGTCGCCTTTGATGAAACGATCGAAGCTGCGAGCCCCTTCGAATCCCGAGTGTTCAAGAAAGACAACATCTACGCCTGGTGCAGCCTCGAGCAGGGCGAGTGGTCCACCGAGTTTTGGCGGAAGTACATTGCGATAGCCACTGGCCAAGTGCGCTAGGGAGTCATGGCCTTGCTCCACTAGTTTGGCGCGCGCGG
>JBIKMD010000787.1:0-3409 GCA_044359465.1 Myxococcota bacterium | reverse complement strand
ACGATCAGGGTTGAAGTGTCCGCGGACGCTTTGCAAACCAGCGATGTCAAGGTCTACGGAGTCCGCAGCGACAACTCCGGCAGTCAAGGTTTTTCAGAGGCGACACTGAGCCTTCAGTTGTTCCTATTTCCAACGGCCTCGGCTCGCCGCATCGACTTTGGTTGGAACGATGTGCGCGCCTCGCTGGCGCTTGCTCCGAGGGCCCTGTTTTACGTTGGCGGCGACGCAACAACGACGTTCGAGGACATTCGTTTTCACGACTCGATCGCAACGCAGCTTGCGGAAGTTGGCTTTGATGTTCTTGGTGCGGGTGTCGGCGATGTGCGCATCTACAACAACGTCGTCACTTCGTTCGACATCACCAGCGGAACCACGGCGAGCGTCTTCGCAACCGGCGTGCAAGGGCCGATTTATCTCGATCACAATACCTTCGTCGAACAAGGCATAGTCGATGGCACCCCTCCTGTAGGGGCGCCGTGCCAGCTCGCTTCGAGCGCGTCACAGGCTGGCGCCATCTTCATGGTGAACAATGTCTTTCAGCAGACGGCCCGCAGCCCGGCGCACTTTTTTGGAGCGACAGACGTGTACACTATCGACAACAATCTTTGGTCGGTGACTGCTGGCATCCCATCTTCTGACCTGCGCGCCATTGCTGGGCCTGCACTATTCGGAGCAACAGGTGCGCTCGATTTCTCATTAACAGGCGGAGCGGGCGTAGACGTCGCTCGGGAATCGTTCGTCACCACCGACTTTTCGGGCCTGCGCCGACCGCAGGGCCCAAGCGGAGACGTTGGCGCTTTCGAGCACGTCCCTTAGCCCACTTTTGTCTCCGGTACGCGGCAGATGATAGCCGTACCCGCGTATAGGAATGCGCCTAGGCGCAACATACGGGCCCTCCCTCCCGACAACTTGGCCAATGGTTCCCCCTGCATCCAGGCGCTGGCTTGCCTTCAAGCTCGTGGTTTTATCCCAGATTTTACTAGGATTTACCGGCGGTTTTGGTTCCTGTGATGGGTGCGATAACCCGCGGCCACCGATCGTTATTGGGCCAACGGGTAGCACTGGTTCCACCGGACCTACGGGATCCACTGGAACCACTGGCTCAACCGGACCAACTGGTCCAACGGGCCCCACGACTGCCCAATTCGGCCTCGATTCGAGACCGAGCAACACGACGTGCGCCGCGCCTGCGCGACCAAGCCCGACCACCGGTGTTCAACTCCAAGCGATGTTCTCGGGGCGCGCATTCGATTCACTGACGCAAGCCGCACGTGTGCAATTCGCAACGGGCGAACCGTACCATTGGCTGATGGTGGAAAAAGACGGCCTCGTTCGTTTGGTCAAGGACGCAGCACCGAGCACGGCGTACGATTTTCTGAACGTAGACAACTCGGCATCCGGCAGCGACCGTGTGATGTCGACCTGTTACGAGTGCGGCCTCCTCGGCATGGCCGTCGATCCCGAATACAAAACAAACCGCCGCATCTACATCTCGTACACCTCAGACAAAGGTTGCTCCGCCGGCGTGACCATGTGCTCGTACTTGTCGCGCTTCACCGTCACGCCAAACGCTGCGCGCACGAGCTTCACTGCGTCGGCGGAAACCGTGTTGATCAAATTCGATCAGCCTTATGACAATCACAATGGTGGTGGCGTCGCCTTTGGTCCCGATGGAATGCTCTACGCTTCGTTCGGTGATGGCGGCAGCTTCATCGATTCGCTCGGCAACGCACAAAACAAAAACGTGTGCCTCGGAAAAATTCTTCGCATGGACGTGAGCGGCACAGGCGCGCCCTCAGCCCCCGCGGATAATCCATTCGTGGGCACGTGCCCGGCCGGCAACCAATGTTGTCCGCTCGTACACGCGTACGGCCTTCGCAATCCTTGGCGGCTCAGCTTCGATCGCACTACTGGAACACTGTGGAGCGCAGACGTTGGCCAAGACGACTACGAAGAGATCAACAAGATCGAAAAAGGCGGCAATTACGGTTGGCCGTGTTTCGAAGCGTCGCATCGCATCAGCAGCACTGGAACGTGCGCGAGCATCAGCGGGCAAGAAGCGCCAGTCGCTGAGTATTCCAATGACGTCGGCAATCGCCAATCCGTGACCGGCGGTTATGTGTATCGAGGATCAGCCGTCGATCAGATCAAAGGCAACTACATCTTTGGTGATTTTGGATCGCGTGAGCTGTGGTCCTTGCCGATTGCTTCTACGCCAACAGTGGTCGAGCCCGCGTCACTCATCGTGACACCTGCCAACATCTCCACTTTCGCAGAAGACGAGCTTGGCGAGCTCTACGTTCTGAATTTGTACGGCGGGCAAGGCACACAGTTTTACAAGATCATTCCCGCGGGCGGCGGCGGTGGCAGCTTCCCACAAACCCTTTCGCAAACGGGTTGTTTCAGTGGAAGCACTCCAGCGGCCGGCCTCATTCCCTTCGACGTGAACTCACCGCTGTGGTCGGACAACGCGACGAAGCGCCGATGGATGGCGCTTCCGAATGCGCAACGCATTCACATTGAAGCGTTCGATTGTATAACTTTATGTGTCATGAAGATGAAACGCGCGCTAATCGTCGTCTTGTGTGTCGCTTGTGGTGCGCCGGTCGAAGCCCCGGATCCAACATCGACCGCCCCGCTGACGACGCCATCTGCAACCCGCAACCCAGGCTCGACCGACAACACAGGCTCGACCGGCGTGCGGCGATTGTCCGTTCGGAACCACCTGCGCTCCGATTCCCTGTAGCGGCGACAACTGCCGTCCGTCGTTCCGTTGTGTGGCCGACAATCCAGGCTCCACGGCGTCATGCGAGCTGCCACCGCAATGCGGCTGCCCAAATGGCGTCTGTGTTGATTGCCCAACGGGCTTCTACTGTGACGGGAACCGTGCGTGCCAGCGCCTCTGCGCGAACAACGTGGCTACGCTGCAGTGCTGCACCGATCCGACGCTTCGCACGCAGCAGCTAGAGTGCTGCGCGCCGGGCTCACACTTCGAGCCAACCACTGAGACTTGCGAACCCGGCCTGCCCTGCGACGGCCCATGCCCCGACGGCTTCTTCTGTGATCCGTTCAGCGGTCGCTGCATTCCCAAAGGGAACTAAAGTCGGTCTCGTACTTCAGCCGTAGGACGTCCAAAAAGCTGGCACAGCAGTCGCATTATGTTCCCGAGAATCTTGTGTACTCGGGAGGTCATCGTGGTTCAGAAGGTTGCCATGACGGTCAGCGACGCGTGCTTGTATGGGCCCTGCGAGACAGACTGTCCGATCTGTCCGAAGATGGGACGCACGTCAGCGTAGCGATGCGAGACAAAACAAGGCTATAGCAGTGGTCACGTTGGCGGCCCTGTTTTTGCGTTGTTTCTTGGGCTTTGTATCGACCTCGCTCAACGCAAGACAACGCGCTGCACCGA
>JBIKMD010000786.1:0-3413 GCA_044359465.1 Myxococcota bacterium | reverse complement strand
ACGCGGTGCACCGTCTCGACAGAGGCACGAGCGGCGTCCTGCTCTTCGCGCTCAATCCGGACGCAGCGCGCGCGATGCAAGAACAGCTCTCCGAACGTCGCGTGGAAAAGACCTACTGGGCGCTCACGCGAGGCATTCCCAAGCCCGCGAGCGGCGTCATCGATCATCCGATTCCGAAAGCCGAGGGCAAAGAGCGCGTGCCGGCCCTCAGCGAGTATCGTTTGCTCGGCGTCTGCCTCAACCGATACGCTTGGGTGGAAGTGCATCCCAAAACCGGACGCTTTCACCAAGTGCGCCGGCACATGCGTCATTTGAGCTGCCCGCTGATTGGCGATGCCAACTACGGAAGCAGCGAGCACAACCGGTTGTGGCGAGATCGGTACGGTTTAGGCCGACTCGCACTGCATGCAGCGAGCGTGTCTTTCGAGCATCCGGTGACCAAGCTGATGTTGACAATAGACGCACCGCTTGCAGCCGATATTGCCCAGGCGCTCGCTCGCGCTGAGCTTACACAAGTCTAACATTCGCCCTAGCCGCCGATTCCGACCCGACACAGTAGAGGCAGCGCCAACAGTGGTCACAACGCCCGGCTGATGCTATCAATACCGGCTGCGCATGCCGGCCATGAACGAAGTCACCATCGCTGATCTCTACCAGACGCACGGTCACGCGTTGTTTCACGCGTGTTTGCGCCTGGTCGGTGTTGCCAGCTCGGCGCGCGAGCTCGTACAAGCCACATTCTGCGAGTTCGCCAAAACACGCCTTCGCTTCGTGAGCAAAGGCGCGCGCTTTGCGTACCTTTGCCGTTTGGCGAAGGCGCTTGCGCGGCCCATGCCTGAGCCTACGCGCCCAGGCGCCGAACAAGACATCCAGCTGGCGCGCTATTTGGCAGACGATTTGCCACGTGGTGAACGCCTCGATTTAGACGACGCGCTCAAGGCCAACCAATCGCTACAAGTGCGCCTCGCTGTCATGCGCTCGGATCGCGCAGCGTTTTACACGAGCGATCCCCCTGCGCAATTCGCGCAGCGGGTTGCAACTGTGCTTCGCTCGCGTGGCGCTGCGCCTGCTGGCATTGGGCGTGTCGTCCTGATCACGTTGGCGATGGCAGCCGTCGTCGCCGCTGGTGTGGCTGGGCTCCGGGCTTTCAACGATCCGCCCGCAGCGCCGCAGCCGTCTGTAGCGATCAAGGTCGTCACGCCACCCGCCTCACAACCCGCGAGTCAGCCGACGTCTCCTTCAGCAAGTGCACCCGCGTCGGCCCCAGCCCCAGCAGTGCCGGCCGCACCAGTTGCGGTCGTACCAGTTGCAACAGCACCCCCTCCCGCAGTGCCCACACCAGCCGCGGCCCCGGTTGTCGCACCAAAAGCCGCGCCCACCTCAGCGCCGAGCGCACCAGCGACAACGGACGCAGTGCGAATGATGGCGACCTTCGATTTTGGGGAAACGCTCGGACGCATCAGCTTGTACGAAGGACGCTCGAAGCAGAAGGCAGTCCCCAGCGGGACCAGCTTGCAAGTGCGTGCCAACATTCCCGAGCCAGGTTTTGCGGCGGTGTACAGCTTTGATCCCGAGACCCAGGTACTCACGGCGATCGCAGGGCTCACCAAAGTCGAGCCGGGTTGGCGGATCCTCGGGCGGCTCACAATCGACAAGGCGCAGCGGGTGTACATGGTGTTCACCCTGGAAGCGACGCCGCTGTCCAAACTGACCTCGGCGTTCAGCAAAGCGATAAAAGAAGACGCCGCCGCGCCACTTCCCATCGAGCGCCAAGCGCGTATCGATTTGACGCTCGAATAGGCGCCGATGAAGGTTTTGTTTCTCGCCACCAATTCGCCCATCTTGGAGGCCGGAACACGTTACCGCGTGGCGCAATACTTGAATCACGTGAGCGCTGCAGGTCACCACACGACGCTGCACACTTTCTTTCCGGCGCAGGGGGGGCGCTCGTGGAAACGGACAGCCCGCGGTTTGCTCCAGCGCAGCTCAGACATTGCTCAGGCACACCGCTACGATCTGGCCCTCGTATACCGCGAGCTTCTCCCTCACGGAATCAACCACGCGATTCCGCTCGTCTCCGCGCAGGTGCCGTACGTTTTCGATTTCGATGACAGCGTCTTTTTGCCAACACAGAAAGGGTGGCGCGCGCTGGTTTCAAGCCCCAGCTCGACCGCGAAACTGGTTGCGGGTGCGAAAGTCGTGTTCGCCGGCAACACCTACCTCGGGGACTACGCGAGACAGTTTTCGGACCGCGTCGAGGTGCTACCAACCGTTGTCGACACCTCCCGCTATTGTCCGATCACCAAACCCGAGCGAAAAGTCCCCCTGATCGGTTGGATCGGCTCGTACACTACAGCGCCCTATCTGGATCGCCTTCTTCCCATGCTGGATGCGTTGGCCAAAGACGTCGCCTTCAAGCTGCGCATCGTCGGTACGCCGCGGCCGATTCGCTTGCAGAACGTAGAGGTGGAATGCCCACGCTGGAGCGCAGAGACGGAGCACAGCTTTTTTCAAGATCTGGACGTCGGCCTCTACCCACTGACGGACGATGCGTGGTCGCGCGGTAAATGCGGCTTCAAGGCCATTCAGTACATGGCGTGCGAAGTGCCGAGCGTCGTGAGTCCCGTGGGTGTGGTGCAGGAGATCGTCAGGGACGGTCGTGATGGACTTTGGGCGTCCTCCCTCGATCAGTGGCGTGAGGCACTCATCCGCTTGCTGCGCGATCCAGACCTACGAGTCACATTGGGCCGGAGCGGCCGAACCCGCATAGAATCAGACTATTCTCTCAGGGCCATGGCCCCCCGCTTCCTCGCAGGGTTAGAACGGGCCAGGCGCTAGAATCCGGAAAACATTGCAAAATGCAATGTCCCACGGAGACCGACCGCTGGACCTGGCGATGAACAGCCGACAATGTATAGAAGGCCGCGATGCCTCCGACGAATCAGCTCAAGCTTCCCCCACTCAAAGATCTCCGCCGAAGTGAGCCCTCCACGGCAACCGCCAAGTGGCTCTTCGCTGGTCATCAAATCGACGAGGGCGACAAGCACGTCTACACCTCTAAGTGGTACTGGGTTCTGTGGCTGTCTGGCGTCGATTACTTTTCGACCCTTGGCTACCAACCAGGCATCGCGTTGCTGGCGGCGGGTGCGCTGTCACCGATTGCCACCGGAATCTTGGTGCTCGTCACCCTCTTTGGCGCGCTTCCCGTTTACGCGGAGGTCGCTGCGCGCTCGTACGCAGGTCAGGGCTCCATCGCGATGCTCGAAAACCTCGTACATGGCTGGCTTGGTAAGATCCTGGTGCTCGTCCTTCTTGGCTTTGCCGCGACGGATTTCATCATCACCATGACACTGTCGGCCGCCGACGCAGCCGTCCACGCGGTGCACAACCCGCTCCTACACGACTATCTTGGC
>JBIKMD010000785.1:0-3415 GCA_044359465.1 Myxococcota bacterium | reverse complement strand
CATGCGCAACACCACATCTTGGTGCTCTTTGGTGTCCGCCCATTTGCGCGCCTGGTGCATGAGATTGGCGCTGAATCGCGTCTCTCCCGACCCGCTAGCATAGGTTCGCACCCCGTCCTCACCAACGAACACCATACTGCACCCGCTCTCGGCAAGAAGGCACGCGGCGGCATGAGTGATCGACGAGCCTGGTCCCATCATCAGCGAAGATACGAGCGCCGACGGAACGGTCACATCTCCAGTCTCATTCGCGAGCACTATGCCATTCTCTGATCGCTCAACTCTGGTTCGCTCCGTGTACAAAAATGTGCAGCCGTCTTCGAACCGCGGAAGGTGTTGCATTGACAGCTTTGAAGCATGTTTTGGAATAGTCATGAGATCTCCGAAACAAAAAAGGAAGCCATAGGAAGCTGCGGTTCGTCTTCAAGTGCGCGCATGACGATCGCGGCGCAGGCGCTCGCGTCAGAGAGTGGGTCGTGATGTTGCAATGAGATTCCAAGGCGCTCACAGACGCTAGGAAGTGTGGTCGGATGAATTCCCCACACCGCACGTGCGAGCTCGACTGTGCAGAGCCAAGGAACATCTGAACGAGCGCGCGGTCGTCCGCGGCTTCGCATATGTGTGAAGGCCGCTCGGTCGAATGGCGCGTTGTGCGCAGCAAAAAAATGAATCCCGCGTGACCAGCGTTCCATCCATTCGAGCGTCTCAGTTGCTTCGGGCGCCGCCTTCACTGCTCGCGCATCGATTCCGTGTAGCTCCGCGAACTGAAAGCGAGGCCGACCACTTGGTGGAAACAAAGAAGCGCCGCGTTGGATGACGATACCGCCTCTGACGCGCACGATCGCAACTGCGCATGCGCTCGCCGGGTGTGGGTCGGCGGTTTCGAAGTCTATGGCCGCAAAGCTAAAAGGGGGTGTTCTTTCCATCCCGCGAGCTTAGGTTGCGATTGCGACAGATCGTGTCGGCCTTAGCCGCGGAGCAGTCTCGCGTTGAGGAGCGTCGTCACGTCGCGACGTCCATCACAAATGAGCAATACGAACACCGACGCGCCTTCAATACGAAAGATGACACGGTAGGGCTTGAAGAGCGCTTCTCTGAAATCGACGATCCCTATGTCTCGGAGCTCGCTTACCACCAAGTGCTTCCCAGGCAGTGTTTCTAACTTGGTCAGAACTTTTTCATACTGATCGAGAACATGGTCAGCGCGAATCGGTCCGTCTTGGGCATCAATGTAAGCGATGATGTCTTGCAGATCTGCTGCCGCGTCTTCCGTAAGGACGACGTTGAATGCCTTCATTTGTCGGATTTTCGGTGGCGAATTTCATTGACCACATCGCGCGCAGGGCGCGTTTTGCCGCCGATCACTTGTTGCTGCCCCAATGCCAGAATCTTCAGCAGCGCCAAGGTTTGCTCGCCGCGTTCGTGCGTTGCTATGTCGATGAGCACAACCTTGGCCTTGCCTTTTTGCGTGACGACGAGCGGCTCGCCTGTCTTCGCTACCTCTGCGATCAATCGTGAAGCGTGGGTTTTCAGATCGCTGATAGTGCAAAGTTGAGTTGAGTGACGCATCGACCCAAATCTTAGTCCGATTAATGGTCGTCGTCTATCGAAAGCTCCTCCCTTGTTCATGCTTGTTGAATTACTAGAATTTAACGAAATTAAACTTGGTCTTGATTTTCGTGTGCGGCAGCATCGGCGCCGACCATATCTGACGCGGGGACACCCTATTGGATGCAATGAATGAAAACTGATTCACCAATGAGCTCGACGGTCGCGTGGAACCTATGGGCGAAGACGGGGCCCGAGGGAACTTGGCATCCCTTGCCGGCCCACATGCTCGACGTTGGCGCAGTGGCGCTCGAGCTTCTCGAACATCATG
Organism: Myxococcota bacterium; assembly: GCA_044359465.1. Classification (GTDB taxonomy): domain Bacteria; phylum Myxococcota; class JADLHZ01; order JADLHZ01; family JADLHZ01; genus JADLHZ01. Next base: position 1,536 of record JBIKMD010000785.1, on the reverse strand, counting down.
TCTCGCAGCGCTTGCAAGAGCAGTTTGCCAAAAAGCTAGGTATTCCCGTTCGCTCTGCGCAGCTCCTCTTTGCGTGCCTCATTTCTCTTCACGATTTGGGCAAGGCCTGCCCTGAGTTCATTGCCAAATGGAAAGCCGGGCAAGAACGAGCGCAAAAATTGGGGCTTACTTTTGGATCCAACAGGAAGACATTTGGACACGGCACGCACACTGCGTTGGTTCTCGCTGAAGCGCTGAAGCGGCGTGGAGGATCGTCCTCGTTTTCTCGCCAAGCCGCTCGTTGGGTGGGTGCGCACCACGGCGTCTTCCCAGACGACAGCAAAATTCTCGACGCAGATGGATCTGAGGGCGACGGCGGCTGGCACGAAGCTCGCGAGAGCCTTGTTGCCTTGGTGTTCGACGCCTTCACTCCTCCACAGATCCCAACAATGGATGAAACACTCGATGATGTTGGCCTTTGGCTGACAGGCCTCACGAGCGTGGCGGATTGGATAGGCTCGATGAGCGAGCATTTTGCTTTCCTGTCAGAGACTAAGGACGCGAAGACCTACCTCGAGCGCGCCAGACTGCTTGCTGCGAAGGCACTGCGTGAGATCAACTGGAATCGTTGGCATGCGGGCGACGAACGATCATTCGAGCTCGTTTTCGGCTTTCCTCCGCGGCCTCTTCAGTCGGCGGCGATTCAGCTCACTCAGGATTGCCGCGAGCCACTTTTGGCCGTCGTTGAAGCACCCATGGGTGAGGGAAAGACGGAAGCTGCGCTCTGGCTCGCACACGAGCAAGGTCGGCAAGTTGGTCACGGAGGATTTTATGTGGCGTTGCCGACGATGGCGACGGCGAATCAAATGTTCACGCGTGTCTGCGCGTTTCTAAAGGAAACGTACGAAGGCCGCCTTGGAATGCAGTTGCTTCATGGTGCTGCTGGACTCAACGAGCAAGCGATCGCGATTCGTGGTGTAGTGGACGACGGGCATCACTCTAGCCTGCATCAATCAGAGTGCTCAGGGACTGTCGCTGCAGAAGAATGGTTTTCTCGGAGCAAGCGTGGACTACTTGCGCCGTTTGGTGTGGGCACAATTGACCAGGCACTTCTTGGTGTGTTGCGGACACGTCACGGCGCCGTTCGAATGTTTGGGCTCTCGGGAAAAACCATCATTCTGGATGAGGTTCACGCCTACGATGCGTATACTTCAAGGCTGCTTGATCGGCTGGTTGCGTGGCTCCGCGCGCTTGGAGCATCAGTCGTCATCTTGAGTGCGACGTTGCCGCGTGCGCGGCGACAAGAATTGCTCACCGCGTGGGGAAGCGATCCCGCTCCAGAGTCGGCGTATCCGCGAATGACATCCTGTTTAGGGTCAAAGTCTAGCGTTGTCTCGATCGCCGCGGGTTCGCGACGCAGTCTTTGTTTGACGCAGGTGGAAGGCGGGGCTGAATGGCTCGCCGATCGTGTTCGTCCTGGCGGTTGCGGCGTTTGGATCTGCAACACGGTCGTACGGGCCCAAGAAGCGTTCGCTCAATTCAACGAAATGAAGAGCG
>JBIKMD010000784.1:0-3419 GCA_044359465.1 Myxococcota bacterium | reverse complement strand
TAGAGCCACCCACGCCGGCGGAATTGCGTTCGCCTTCATTGCCACGTCGAGGTCGAGGGTTTCGACGCGCAGATAACCTTCGCTGCCGTGCCTTGGAACACGTGCAGACAGCCGTAGTTTCAGAGCAACAAGCCCATCTTCGATGGCGAGCTTCGTTTCGAGCTCTGCCTCGTCGATGTAGGTCGAGAGCGCGACGGAATTCTCCGGATCACCGATGTGCAGGGTGACCACAACCGCGGTTTTCGTTGTAGCCGCTGCGTGAGGGTAGTCACCAACCTCGAGCGATGCTTTCGCTTCACGGGGTAGCGTGATCTCGAGAGAGCGGATGGGCACCCGAATCTCCACGTCGTCTCGACCCGGCGGCCAAAGTGTGATCTCGCCGCCGGTCGCGACGACGATGAGGCCCCACATCTTGATGCTCGGTACAGCGCCGCTCGTTTCGACACGCACGTTCAATCCCGATGCCTGCAGCGATTGAGCGATAGGCTCGTCGTTCTTGCCACCGAAGGTGACCGTCTGCGTACCGATCGGCGTTGTTGAAGCGAAGGTCATGCGACCGAAGCGGCTGTAGAGCTCGGCGCTGTTCTTCGGTGCCGGATACGCGGCGAGATCGTCGCCATCGAAGTCCATGCACTGTGAGCGATCAGGCGCGCACATCTGGCCCACGGGACATTGCAAGTCATCGCTGCACGCGACGACCGGCCGAAGCGGAGTTTCCGAACCGCAAGAGAGCAAGAGCGCAACAAGCAAAACAAGAAGACGGCGTTGCATCAGAACCTCTGCCGCCACCCTCATCACGATTCATGCCACATTCAGCTTTTCGGCTTCGGTGCGGCATTCGCGATTGCAGAAGCGCGCTCTGCGCTGCGCTACCAATCAGTAACACCTTCCAGGAAACTGTTACCTCTTGGGATCGTCGGCTTCGCGATCCTTCGGCAACCAGCGCTTGGTGTGTCACTTGCACATCACCCCACATGAACACGATTTGGATATTGGTAGCGAACAAGGCTCGCGCGATGGTCCTCACGACCAGCACCCGGCATGAGAGGCCGACGGTTGTCGACGTGATCGAACATCCAGAAGGCCGCCTGATGGATAGTGACTGGAACAGCGATCGGCCAGGGCAGTCGTTCGACAGCCGAGGCGTCGCGCGCCATTCGGTCGAAGGGCACGAGAGTCCGAGCAAGCACGAAACGCGCGTGTACGTGCGAAAGCTCGCATTCATGCTCGATACGGCGGCTGACACCGGAAAATTCGACCAGCTCGTCCTGGTTTGCTCGCACGAGCTTCTCGGCGAGCTGCGCAACACGCTCCACGTACAAGTGTCCGCACGGGTGGTGCTCGAGGTGGCCAAAGATATTGCTAAGTGGAGCGATCCGGAGATCGTCGCTGCGGTCCGGAAGATCATCGACGAAGACGCTCAGCTAGGCATGAACGGAGCCTGAGGTGCTGATGCTATCGCGGCAGCGATCTAGTAAGCCCACCCCAGAGGGGACAAAAAAGATGCTCTCAATTCTATTAGCCGACGACGAGCCGTCGATTCGCCTGGCCGTTGGCGACAGCCTCGAGGGCGCAGGCCACAAGGTCACGCGAGCGAGCGACGGTGAGGAAGCGCTGCGTGCTGCCGAGACGAATGTTTTCGATCTCGTGATCTCGGACATCAGCATGCCGAAGGTCGACGGGCTCACACTGTTTCGCAAGCTGCGAGAGAAGAGCCCGACGACGGACGTCATCTTGATGACCGCCTACGGCAAAGTCTCCGATGCCGTGCAAGCGCTCAAAGATGGTGCTCAGGATTATCTGACGAAGCCCTTCGTGACCGAAGAGATGCTGGTGCGCGTGCAGCGGGTCGACGAGCGACGCGCGCTGAAGCGTGACCTGCAACAAGCGCGCTCGGTGATGACCGGTAGCAGCGGCATCATCGGGCAGTCGCCGGTGATGGTACGCTTGCTCGATCGCATCGAGACGATCGCCGCGAGCGATGCCTCGGTGTTGATCCTCGGTGAAAGCGGCACCGGCAAGGAGCTCGTAGCGAAGCGCCTGCACGAAGCCAGTGGGCGCAAAGACAAACCGTTCGTTGCGGTCAACTGCGCTGCCTTTCCCGAGACGCTCATCGAGGCGGAGCTCTTCGGTTACGAACGTGGAGCATTCACCGGCGCGGCGCAAAAACGTGAAGGACGCTTCAAGGCTGCCGACGGCGGGACCTTGTTCCTCGACGAGGTCGCCGAGATTCCGCTCCCTGTCCAAGCGAAGCTTCTTCGCGTCTTGCAAGAAGGCACCTTCGAGCCAATCGGTACAAATGCGCCGATCAAGGTGAACGTGCGCGTGATCTCCGCGACGCATCGCGATCTCCGTGCCCGCATCCGCGAGAACTTGTTTCGCGAAGACTTGTTCTATCGTCTCAACGTGCTCGACGCTTATCTGCCGCCACTGCGCGAGCGGCGTGGCGATCTGCCGATCCTCGTTCAAGCCTTCTTGAAGCGGGCGGTCGCGCGCGGCGGCGCCGAGCCGAAGGGGATTTCGCCTCGCGCATGGGCGGCGCTGTCCGACTATCTTTTCCCAGGCAACGTGCGCGAGCTCCAGCATGCTATCGAGCACGCCGTCGTTCTTGCTCGGGGCGAAGAAATCGATCTCGAGCACTTACCGCGAGACATCATCGGTGTGGCCGAGGCGAAGTCGGCGTCGCCCGCGCAAGCGATGCGCCCGCTGTCATTAGCGGTCAAAGAGTTCGAGCGCGAGTACCTGCTTCGCGCGTTGCACGCTGCTGAGAACAAGAAAGGCCGGGCGGCCGATCTGCTTGGGATTTCACGCAAGAATCTTTGGGAAAAGCTCAAAGGGCACGACATTGCAGCGAGTGAGGACGAGTGATGAAAAAGTCATACCTGATAGCGCTCGCAGCCACGGTGTTCATCGGCGCCGGCGGAGTGGAAAAGCGAATGCGAAAGCCACCGAACATCTCACCCGAGACCATGAAAGCGCTCGGTGAACGAATGAACGGACACGGCTTGGCGATGATGGGCCTGTCGCTCTCTGTCGTGTTGCTCGAGTACGACATGGTCCAGAAAATGGCCGAGGGCATCGTCGCCGAGCCGAAACTGAAGCGCCCTGCGACGAGCGATCCTTTGCGGAGCCTGCCGCCGCGTTTCTTCGAGCTGCAAGACGAGCTCCCTGTCCGCGCACAGGCACTGGCAGATGCCGCAAAAAAGAAGAACGACGCCGAGATCGGAACCGCCTACGCGCGAATGACAGAGACCTGTGTCGCCTGTCATTCCATCTATCTCGCGCCTGCTAAGGTCCAATAGGTTCGTATCGTCGCGCGGCTTCGGCGCACTACGTACACGTCACAGCCCGCCTGCTGAATGACGCTTTCGCTGACGGAACCGAGAAGGCGCTTGGCAAACGCGTCGTTGCGAGCGCCG
>JBIKMD010000782.1:0-3421 GCA_044359465.1 Myxococcota bacterium | reverse complement strand
GCGGCTTCGCTCCGTTACATCTTCTGGGTGGGCGCAGGACTTCGCCGAACCGTCGCGGCGCAAATGTTCGCGCTCGCCAACGACAGAAATGCACAGCTCAAAGCGCGCGTGGATGCAGGGGATCTTCCAGAAATCGAACGCATCGACAACGAACGCACGATCGCGCAGCGCCAAGCCGCGTTGATTCAGGCCGATCGCGTCGTGCAACAAAGTGCGTTCGAGCTGTCGCTGTATCTTCGTGATGCCGACGGCGCGCCAAGGGTGCCTACACTGGACGAGCTGCCAAGTGCGCTAGAACCACCGCCTGACGAACGTGAGGCAGCACCGGTGCTGGTCGATCGTGCGCTCGCCTCTCGGCCCGATCTCAAACGCAGCGAGTTCCAGCTCTCGCAGACACGCGTCGAGCGCGACTTGCAGAAAAATCAGCTCCTGCCGTCGATTGATCTGCGTCTCACGGTGTCTCAAGACCTAGGACCTGGCAGCTCAACTCGCGCGCCGTTTGAGCTGACAGTGGGGCTTGTATTCGACATTCCACTCGCCTTCCGCGCGCAGCGAGGCCGCGTCCAGGCGGCAGAGGCAAGTCTGCAGCGCGCTGACTTCATGCTTGGCCTGCAGCGCGATCGCGTGGCAGCAGAGGTCAAAGACGCGCACAGCGCTGAGCTTGCTGCAGTGGAACGCCTACGCGCCGCGAAACGAGAAGCCGAGCTGGCATTGGAGCTTGCCCGACTCGAACGCACTCGCTTCGAACATGGCGAAAGCACGATCCTCATCGTCAATCTTCGCGAAACAGCAAGTTTGGAAGCGCAGGCACGGGCGATCGACGCGACAGTGGACGCCCATCGTGCGCGCATCGATTTGACCGCCGTGACTGCACGCGATGGCGTGAAATAGCGGCAAACGTTTTGGTCCGCGAAGCGGCCCACTCATGGAGCCCTTCAGCCCGCAGTTGACGCATGCTGCACGCGTCACAAGAACCGTGCTCATGTTGGCTTCTTAGGTCTTTTGTGAGCGCGATGACACGCATGGCTTGGTTTCTACTGTCCGTTGCGGGCGCGCTCGAAGTGACTTGGACGATTGGAATGAAATACTCGCAGGGCTTCACGCGTCCGCTGCCCACCGCCGTCACCGTGTGCGCCATGGTGGGAAGCATGTGGCTGCTAGCGATTGCCACTAGAACACTGCCACTAGGTACGGCTTACGCTGTTTGGGTTGGCATTGGCGCAACAGGCGCCGCGATTGCGGGTCTCGTATTGTTCAAAGAACCGTTCACCCTGCTGCGACTGCTCTTCATCGTGCTTCTTATCGGCTCGATCATCGGGCTCAAGCTCACGGCGCGCTAGGCGCTTAGTTGATGCGCCAGCCAAGGGGTGATCAGCGTCACACCCGCAGCGAGATTAAGGTGCTGCACAGTGCTCCCATCTAGTAACCTTTCCCCATGACCAGGGCCCCGCTTTTACGAACGGCACTCTCTCCCCTTCTCCTCTTCTGCGTGCTCGCGGGCTGCGAGTCGCAATCGCGGTCCACATCGGTGCGTGTCGATGTGAGCGCGCTTCGCCAAGGCTTGTTCGGGATCGCTGTGTCAGAAGTGGCCTTTGCTGGGCTTTGTCCAGACGACGGCAAGGTCGTGTTTTCGACCGAGACGGGCCAGGGTCCTATCGTTCGCCTCGATAGCAACGCAGACGACATCTACGTTTTGGCAGTCCGCGCCACATGCAAAACGCCCACCCTGATCGCCGCCCTCAGGCGTGCGCCGACGGGCGATGAAAAGTCCCCCATCACCATGGGTCTCGGCGAAGTAGCGGTAGAGCTCGTTCCTGGCGACATGGAGGTGGTCTTCCCAACCTTCCGCGCTGGCGAAGCGATGTTCGGTGTGCTGGTGAACGCCAAACAAGCCGCGGAAGCCGGCATCGATCGCTGCGACCTTTCACTCGCACCCGCGGGCCAAGACTTTTCCGTGCGTGCGACCATCGCGATCAACGAGCCGTTTCTCGTTCCGCTGCCCGTTGGGTCGTACGCCGCACAATGCACAGCGGGGGGCAACAAAGTCGGTCCTGTGAGCTTCAACGTTCGTTTCGCTGAGCGTGTGAATGTGGTCTTGTCACCAAACGATCCCGCTAGCGTCACACCTAGCGCTCTCACGCTTGCGTCTGCGCTCCCAAGCCAAATCAATGTGGGGGTGAAGTGGCCAACCTTCTCTGTCCAAGTCTTGAGCGCCAACGGTCAGCCGCTCACTACCGATGGCGTCGAAGTTCAGCTCTCCACCACCGGCCCAGCGTTAGGCGGCACGACCAAACGCGCTACCGCCGGGGGGATTGCTGTTTTCGATGACATCGTGGCGCTGGCGCCTGGCGCACTGAGTTTGGATATCACCGCGCCCATGCTCTCAGGTGTGCTTGGGCTGCCAGTCACCATCATTAGTAATCCAGCATCACAGCTGCGTTTTGCCTCAGCACCAATCGGCGGCACGCTCGATCTTCTGCAGGACATCACTGTCTTAGCCAGCGACGTGAACGGACTTCCTTCCTCCGATGCCACCACGATCACCCTAGAGCTCGCACCGGGAGCGCCCTCCGGCGCCATCTGCATTGGGTGCGGTACGCAGGAAGCGCCACTCGGTTCAACCACCTTTGCTGTGCGCGTGAATGAACCCGGCACATACACCTTCGTTGCCAGCGCGCCATCACTCCGGACGGTCCAAAGTGCAGCGCTCAGCTTCACCTTGGGCGGCGTGTTTCAGCTCCGCTTCTTGAACCAGCCAGACGCGATGCAGGTATCGAAGGTCCTTTGGACGCCCACCGGGCTTTCCGTGCGAGCCGAAGATCGTTTCGCACACCCGCTCCCGAGCGCTAGCGGACTAGTGTCCTTGACGAGCAGCGGGCAGCAGCTCCGCGGCGGCTTCAGCGCCTCGTCGAGCGCTAACTTGAGTGGAGGCATCGCCACACTGAACACCATCACCTACGACACGGCTGAGACGATTGAAGTCTCCGCAGCTATCACCGGGGTGGCGAACGTCGTGACCGTCAACCCATTCATGGTCACGATACTACCGGGCGCAACTGCGGCGCTGCGCCTGAACACGCCCGCCCAAATGACAGCCGGAACAGGCGTACCAATCACGGTGATTTCTGTGGACGAGGCAGGCAATCAGACCGCACTCAACGCGCCCGCCGTCGCAACGGCATCGGTAGGCGCACTCGCAACGCCGATCGGCGATTTGGCGAACTTTGTCAGTGGCTCACTCGCAATTCCCTCGCTCTCGTTTCAGCGGGCGGGCACGCAGACCTACACAGTGGAAGCGACCTGCATGCCGGCAGAGTGCCAACCGCAAACCGTCTCTGGAAGCGCGACGGTTCAGGTTCTACCCGCGGCGCCGAGCACTTTGAACCTAGTCCAAACAACAGTTGCGCCCTTCATCGCCGGT
>JBIKMD010000783.1:0-3421 GCA_044359465.1 Myxococcota bacterium | reverse complement strand
AGCGTTACGCCGCCGGTCGCCGCCCGTGCCGTGTGATGCGAGAAGCGAGCACCACCCTCTTCAAGCTCACTCACCGCTGCGCGTGCGACGTCGATGAAGCCAGGGAGTACCCATTTGCCGCGCACGTCATAAACCGGACACACGCGATCTGACGCCAGGTAGCGCCCAATCGCGACCACGAGCCCGTCTTTCACGCCTAGATCCGCCGTCACAGTGCGGCCAGCCGTAAAGACCTCGCCGCCTTTCAAAAGCAGATCAAAGTTCAGAGCTTGAGCCCTTCTTTTAGCAGCGATTGCGAAATGACGATGCGTTGAATTTCGCTCGTCCCTTCATAGATTTCGGTAATCTTCGCGTCACGCATATGGCGCTCGGCGGGATAGTCCGTGACGTAACCGTAACCACCAAAGATTTGCAGGGCTTTGACGGTCGAACGCATGGCCATTTCCGAGGCAAACAACTTTGCCATCGCGGCTTCGCGCCCAAACTTTTCGCCAGCGTCTTTCATCATCGCTGCGCGCATGGTGAGCAAACGCGCGGCGTCGAGCTCGGTCGCAATGTCTGCGAACATGAACTGGATCGCCTGCTTCTCAGACACCGGGGTGCCAAAGGTTTTGCGTTCTTTGGCGTAGTCGCGCGCATCTTCGAGGGCGGCGCGCGCAATGCCTAGCGCCTGCGCTGCAATACCAATGCGGCCACCGTCGAGTGTGGTCATGGCGACTTTGAAGCCGTCACGATCACCGCCGAGCAGGTTCTCAGCGGGAACGAGCACATTGTCTAAGTGGATCTGGCCAGTGGAAGACGCTTTGATGCCGAGCTTCTTCTCGAGCTTCGCGACGGAAAAGCCTTCGCTCTTGGTATCAACGATGAACGCAGCAATGCCCTTGTGCCCCGCGGCCTTGTCGGTCATGGCGAACACAATCGCCACGTCCGCCTCTTTGGCGTTCGTGATCCAGTTCTTGGTACCGTTCAGCACCCAGCCCTGGTCGGTCTTCTTGGCGATGGTGGTTTGCGACGCGGCGTCCGAACCCGTGCCAGGCTCACTCAAACAGAAACACCCGAGCTTCTGCCCGCTGGCGAGTGGTTTGAGGTATTTTTCTTTCTGGGCGTCGGTTGCGAACTTGCTCAGCGGATCGCAGACGAGCGAATTGTTCACGCTCATGATCACGCCGGTCGACGCGCAGCCGCGCGAGATCTCTTCCATCGCGAGCACGTACGACACAGCGTCTAGGCCTGCCCCACCCCAGTCGTCACCAACCATCATCCCCATGAAACCAAGCTCGGCCATTTGTTTGACCAGCTCGGTTGGGAACCGGCCCGTCTCGTCGAGCTCGGCGGCAAGGGGTTGCACGTGTTTCTTGGCGAAATCACGCGCGGTTTGTTGAATCATCTGTTGCGAATCAGAGAGTTGAAAATCCACAGTTAGGCTCCAACGAATTGTGCGGCGCGTTTTTCCATGAAGGCTTTGCAACCTTCGCGTTGGTCGCGGCTTGAAAAGAGCGCGGCGAACTCTTGTTGCTCGAGTGCCTGCGCGGTTTGTTGATCGACTTCCAACGTGCGACGCAGCAGCCGCTTAGCCGCGCGAATGGCCAGTGGGCCGCGGTTCGCTATTTTTTGCGCCACTTTGTTCACTTCTGCCATGAGGTCCGCTTGCGTATGGACGGCGACGACGAGCCCGATCGCACGTGCTTTGGCGGCATCAATCGTATCACCGCTCAGAATCAAATCGGTCGCGTTTTGCAGGCCCACACGCCGCGCCAGACGAACGCAGCCGCCAAAACCAGGGATCAAACCCAGGTTCACTTCTGGCTGACCGAATTTGGCGTTGTCACTCGCGTGAATGAGATCCGCTGCGAGTGCGAGCTCCAACCCACCGCCAAGCGCAAAACCGTTGACCGCCGCAATGACCGGCACAGGCAGTGCTTCGATTGCGGCGAACACTTGGTGCCCCTTCTCACTGAAACGACGCGCCTCCGTAGGCGACATGTCCGCCATGGCCTTGATGTCAGCACCAGCGACGAACGCTTTTTCACCAGCCCCCGTCAGAATGACCACACGCACGTTGTCGTTCTTGGCGATCGTAGCGGCGGCGCTACCGAGCGCTTCGAGCACTGACGCATCGAGTGCGTTGAGCGCCTTTGGCCGATCGATCGTCAGCGTTACTACGCCGGCGTCCTCACTCACTCTCACGAGTTCCATAGTGCGGGGCTTCTGCCAAAGACCGTCACGCGTGGCAACCACTACTGTAAAATGCTCTGCTGGGGCCTCGGACATCGGAGCCCAAAAACGACGACGCCTCCGGGTTACGGAGGCGTCGCACTAAACGAAACTTACTTCACTCTGACTATGGGACGCAGGTACCCGTGTAGGTATTGCGGTTCGTGTAAGGATCCGATCCAAGGTTCTTCGGTTGCGAGACGTAACCATCGACTTCGCAACGACCTTGGCCACCACAATCCGAATCGGCCTCGCACGCTTTGAAGCACTTGTTTACATTCGTAACGACCGCACCGAAGGGTGGGTTGGTCATACACGTGCCACTCATGCACTCGTCATCGATTTGGCAGCCTTCAGCAGCTTGCTTCGGACCGGTTGGCACGCCGCAGTAGTTGCTCGCAAGACAGGTATCGACTGGGTCCGAGGCGAAGCGGCAAACCAAACCAGCGCCGCAAACCTGGTCACCGGTACATGCTGTGGTCGTGAATTGACCGCGCAACTTACCAGCCGTTTGCTGCGCGCTGGCGCCAGCTGCAGTCGCTTTGAAGTTGAAGTCTGCATCGATGGTGTCCGTTTGGAGGTCACGGTCAGTGTCAGTCAAACGGCCAGCCGGGATGACTTGTTTCAAGTTCCAGGTTTCGCTGCCAGTGGTCGTGCCAACGCTGGCCAGCTGACCAATGATGGCGTTGATTGCTGGAGCCAAGGCTTGGCAAGCAATTTGGCCGGCGCTGCCCGTACCCGTCGAGTTGTTGCAGTTCAGGAGACCAGTCAGCAAGGTTCCGAGCTTGACGCGGCCTTGTGGGTCGCGTGGGTAGCGCACGGTGTCGGTGAGCAGCGCGGGCAGCATCACACCTTCAATCAACGCGAGTGCCACTTGGCCGTAGACCAAGCTCAAGTAGGTCTCGTCGAAAGACAAGTCGTACGCGATATCAGTCGTGCCTTGAACCTTGGTCAACCGGCCATTGAAGATGGTGGAATCGGTGCCGTTCGGAAGTTTCACAACAGCGCCGAACGGTTGAACACCGATGGTGCTTCCGTCGAACACGCGGTGACCACAGCAGCCAGGCGCTGTCAGCGAATCATCGGCACATTCCCAGGTCCAAACGAGATTGTACTTGTCGAACTTGAGCTCTGCGGTCACGTTGCCAGTCAGCGCGTCGTGGGTCTTGATGTCGAGCACGCCGCCGATGCGGATGTTCATGACTTG
>JBIKMD010000033.1:0-11892 GCA_044359465.1 Myxococcota bacterium | reverse complement strand
ACATGGCTGTTTTGTGCTTGTTGTTGCGGGCAATACGCATGTGTCGCAGTGAATTGTTGGATGGTTTTTCTTGCCGCGTTTAGCCAAAACCGTCCTCGTGGATAATTTAGGCATAAATAAAATTTGGCTTCGGTGCGAGCGTCGTCTGACACGTCGCGACGAGAAACTCGCGCATTCCATCGCCAAACGTGACGACCACCCAAACAAAGCTGCGCGTCATGCTCGTGTCCTGACTCGTGGGAGGACCTCCCATCCCAGTAGCGGCTGCCCGGCCCCGAGTGCTGCGGCAAACAGGCGATGCACGCCAAAGCACTAGCAGCACTTGCAGCGAGGCCACCAAGGCCGTCTCAGCAACGCCTTCGTTCGAGCGGAAGCAAAGCGGAGCCGCGTTCGAAGGTCGCGTGCGATCTCGCGTTGCCCAACCCTTGCGCAGTGAGCCGCGAGGAAATTTTAATGCAGTCTGTCTGCCTACCTACTACAGCGGTGATAGCTTGGGCCCACGACATCCGGGACAGCACGGCAGCGACGCCGCCAGTCGCGCGCCTTTCTTCGGGTTCCCGGTGTCGTCCACGATCCAAGCGACGACTTCGTTCTATGGCCGATAACGCCCTCGATGCGAGCGAGAAAGGAGCCCAGCCGTTTGTATCGGTCGCCGGCGTTCACTGCGCTCTGACGTTTGCCCATCCGTCGACACAAAAGCCAGACGGGCGACAAATCAAGGTTCTAACACAGTAGCATTAAATCCGTCGTGGGTTCGCTGAGAAGGCCTGTCTGCGCCCATTTTCTTTGTCGAAGAAGTGAACGTGGGCGTTGCGCGGATCGACGAAGATCTCGCCACTCGGGATTGGCGTGTAAGCTTCAACGGTGATTGGCAGCGCGCCGATGCGCCCATGAACGAGGCGCGAGGTCCCAAGCTCCTCAACGAGATCTACTGAAAGTCGCGGGCCTGACGCTGGGTTTGATGAGATCGTAAGCTCTTGTGGGCGGAGCCCGAGAACGCACGGCGCAGGAATCTGCGCGTCGATCGGCCAAGCTATGTCGCCGGTGAACAGCTGGCCGTCCCTCGCCGACGCGTCGAAGAAATTCATCGTAGGCTGACCAATGAACTCGGCGACGAAGCGGCTGCTCGGCCGCGCGTAGATGGCTTCTGGCGTGTCGAACTGCTCGATACGTCCTTGGTTGAGCAGGCAAATGCGCGTGGCTAGGCTCATGGCTTCTACTTGATCATGCGTCACGTAGAGGGCTGTGGTCTCTAAGCGTTGTTGCAAACGCTTGATCTCCACGCGTGTATGCGCGCGAAGCGAAGCATCCAAGTTCGAGAGTGGTTCATCGAAGAGGAAGAGGCGTGGCTCTCTGACCACGGCGCGCCCAATGGCAACACGCTGCCGTTGTCCGCCCGAGAGCTCTTTTGGAAGTCTATTCAATAGACTCGACAGGCCGAGCATGTCCGCGGCCTGCTGTACGCGTTGCTCGCGCTCCGCCGGATCCACTTTGGCGAGCGTGAGTGCGAAGCCCATGTTCTCACGCACGGTCATGTGTGGGTAGAGCGCGTAGCTTTGAAACACCATGGCCGCGCCGCGATCTTTTGGCTCCGCTTGCGTGACGTCTTTGCCGTCCAAAAAAATCGATCCGGCGGTGGGTGTTTCAAGCCCCGCAACGATTCGAAGCAACGTAGATTTTCCCGAACCAGACGCGCCGAGCAACACGATAAGCTCACCGCGCTCGATTCTCAGCGACACATCGCGCAACACGGGGGTGTCGCCGAACGCCTTTTGAATCGAGCGAAGCTCTAGGAAACCCATGGCACTCACTTTTTGGGAGACGCTACTTAGCGAACGACGAGCAACATGTTCTGACGCGCAGCAATCGCGAGCTTCACTTTTCCCTCGTCGTCAGTCTCGAGTGTGTCACCTGTCATTAAATCGACGAGCTCCGTGTTTGGCGGGAAGCCCGTGTCCATCGCGGCGTCCTCAAAGCTCGTGAATGACACGCCGGTATCATGCGTGTTCATCACCACCAGCACTTGTTCATCGCCGCTCACGCGGGCGAAGGCCAAAATGCCCGCGTCTTCACCTTCCATGCGCTCACTCACCCAGCGAAACTGAAGCTCGCCGCGGCGGAGTGGGGCGTACTTTTTGCGCAGATCGCTCACGCGTTTGATGTGTTTATAGAAGCGATGGGTCGTGTCGTAACCACTCGGCCAGAGATCTTCGCGATTCGATGGATCGTTCTCGCCTCTGAAACCCTGTTCGGTGCCGTAATAAATGATCGGCACGCCTGGCATCGTGAGCAACAAGAACAGTGCCTGATCTAGCGCGGCGTCATTCGGTGCGTCTGACAAAAAGCGCGGCACATCATGGTTGTCGAGGAAGTTGAACGGCAGATCGAAGGGGCTTACGCCGGGGCCTCCCGGATGCGCGGTCGTTGGATAGATCGCGCTGCGCGCCTCCCAATACTGCTGCACCCTCTTGGTCGGTTGGCTGTTCTTTTTGATGACGTCTTCGAACACTTGGTACTTCGCAGGGAAGTTCACCACGGCGTCGAGCTCGTTGTCGCGCGTATAGGATCCTACTTTGACGTCATTACCGTCGAAGATCTCGCCGAACATCACGAAGTTTTGTTTGCCTCGCGCCGCCGAATGTTCACGCAGCTCACGGCAGAACATTTGCCAAAATTCATGCTCGACGTGTTTGACGGTGTCGATGCGAAACCCATCGAAGTCGATAATCTCGGCCCAGCGCGCGTAGCTTTCGACCATGGCCTGCTGCACAGCCGGGTTCATGGTGTTTAGATCTTTTAGCCCGCCCGGAAAATCACCGTAGAGCACCTGCTCGTCGTTGTTCCAATCCGTCACGCGGCCGCGGCGGTTGTACGCATCAGGCGATTGCAACGCTTCTGGCATGGGCCGAACGCGGTTAATCGTGGGCTCATTGAAGAACACAATCGGTGCCGGCCCCGCATCGCCGAGTGAGGTGAACGAACGAATGCCGGCTGGTTTGTAGTCGGGATCATACTCCGTCACACGTCGCAGGCTGCTGTCCGTTCCGGATCCTTCTTCAAGAATGTCAGCCTGGCCGTTCTTGTTGACGTCGTAATAAAAGAGCTGCCCCATGTGGTTGGTGACGATGTCGAGCACGAGCTTCATCTTGCGCTCGTGCACTTTGTCGGACAACTCGCGCAGTTTTGCGAGATTCCCAAAGTGGGCATTCACCTCTGTGAGATCCTGCGCCCAGTAGCCGTGATAGCTGCTGACGCCGGCATCACTCTCGACGTTCTTGACCACTGGCGTGATCCAAAGGGTGGTCACGCCCAAGCCCTGCAAGTAATCGAGCTTGTCGATGATCCCTTGCCAATCGCCGCCGTGGTAGCTGTTCATGTTCGACGGGTCGATGTTGTAGTCATTGGTCACGTCGCCGTTGGCAAAACGATCGACGAGTACTTGGTAGATCACCTCGTCGCGCCAGTCGCTCACCAGGTTCACCGCCGGTTTGTCGTTGAGACCTTTGAGCTCGATGCAACTCACCAAGAGCAAGAACGGTAGGTACTTCATGACACTCCTCACAAACGCAGCTCGAACAACCATTCGGCCTGTAAGCCGAAGAAGTGATATTGGCGCACCCCGTAACGCGGATCTTGAGGTACGTATAAGTACTTCGAATCGTCGTTGGTGGCGGTGAACGTGTAGACGAGACGCAACGCAAACTCAGGGAAGTTCTCGGCGCTGCTCACCAGGGTTGGCATGAGGCTCAGCTTGAACGCAGCAGGCGAAATTTGGCGGAGCAAATCGCCATTGATGCCTTTGGGGAACGAGCGCTGCAGGCTGAGCTCAATCGATTGCTGCAAGAAGCTGAGGAACGCCACGTTCACGCGCAAGGAGCCTGCCAGCTCGTCTTTCGAGTCATTGTCGAACTCGTCGTTACGCGCGCTTTGGAAGGTGCGGTAGTAGCCGCCGAACACGACACCCAAATGGTTCCACCAAAAGGTGAAGAGGCTGAGCGACGCGAGCGTTTCCTTGGCGCCAAGCGTTGTCCCATCTGCGTTGAGACCAAACGGGATCTGCAGCGAACCGTAAGCGCCAAGATTTTCCCCATGGCGCACAGCGAGGTGCAAGTAGTTGCGCGTGTTCTGAATGAACACGCTCGCTTGTCCGCCTACCACCCAGCCTGAATCGCCGGGTAGGGTCTGTGTCACTTCGTTGCGGCGCTCAATGGCGCCCGAGGCAATCGATTGCCCCTCAATGTAGAGCTTGAGCTTAAACGCGAGCCACTTGCCAGCGGTACGATAGTAGGACGCTTTGAACGAACCGATGAGGCGCTGGCGGTTGTTGACCACCACTTCGGTTGCGCCAAACAGGTTGTCTGCCACTTGGATCTGCTGGGCAAAGAAGTTCGAGCCTATGACGCGTGATGCGCCAATCTGCCCGGCGAGCTCGAGATAACCGAAGCCGCCGTTGCCATAGCGCCAGCCAAGTCCGCCGCCTAGCGTATTGAGATCGTCGAGTGGCCAGAAGTCTAAGAGGTAAACGTCGTCGCCGCGGTACATGCGCGAGCCGGCCCAGGCAAAGAAGCCCGCGCCGCCAATGTTCGAGATGTCGAGGTAGGCGTTGCGCAGCGCAAAATCGGCGCGAAATTGTCCGGAGTAGTGGAAGGGATCTCCGGCGATGGCCGGGGTCACCAGCGCGTTGAACTCGCCGAACGAGAAGCGTTTGCTGTAGCCAAGGTAGAGCTCGAGGTAGGGCCGCTTCGCCAAACGCGGCACACGTGAGACCACATCGACGTCATCGATCTCTTTGCCGAGCTGGTTGGTGAACACGCCCATGCGGCCGTACGAACCGAAGATGAACTCGCCGCGCGCGGGCGGAGTGGCCGGGTTCGCTAACGAGCCGCTGACCGCACCATCGACCGCTTTGTCGGAGACCGGCATGGTCGCTGGTTGGCGCATTTGCGACAGTGTGTTCTGAGCGAAAGCGCGGTTCGCCGAAACCAAGGTTAGGACCGCGAAAATAAGAGCAATTTTGAGCTTCAAAGCGGGCCGGCGATAGCAGAGTGCGCGCGCAATAAACAAGCAAGAAAAGCATGGGCCTCGCCTGGGTACCCCTGCGCGTGGTTTGCAGTGCACGCCTTTTCTTGAGACGCTTTCCCGGCGTGATGGATTTGCCTTCAGTTGCCATGGCTATCGCTGTGCTCGTCCTACTGGGCGGGCTGCTCTTCAAACACGATCGTCTGTCAGGAATCGCTAAGGTTTCCGCGTCCTTGGGTTTTGTTTGGGTTGCCGCCACTCAGCACGCAAGCGCTCCTTTTATCGCCGCCTTCGTGTTGTCGCTCATCGGCGACGCGCTCTTACTTGGCAAGTCGAAGCGCTGGCTCAGTCTTGGCATCCTTGCGTTTTTCAGTGCGCACGCCGCGTTCGTGGCAGCGTTCGTGCTCCTCGGCGTGAACCCGCGGGAGGTGGCGATTGGCTTGGCCGTTGTGGTGGGCCCAAGTTTGTTGCTTGCACGTTGGATTCTGACTCACGCGAGCGCGGACATGAGACCTAAAGTGCTTGCCTACGTGACTATCATCTCGCTCATGGTCGCTACCTCGTACGCGACGACGCGGTGGTTCACTGCGGCGGCGGTGTTGTTCTACCTGTCTGACATCTGCGTGGCGCGTCACCGTTTTGTGCGTGCACAGCTCGCCAACCGATTGATCGGCCTGCCGCTCTACTACGCAGCGCAATGGATGTTCGCGCACGGACCCTTGCGCTAAGGACAGTTCACCGCAGTAAACGCATAGGTGTAGCCGTTGTGCGGCGACAATTGGTCCTCATAGCTCACTTGCAGCGGCGACAATCGGAACGTCCACTGACCACGATTCGCAGGTGCGCTCGTATCGTGCGTGACAAAACAAAGACCGGTCGTTGCACCAAGGCTGCCCGCCAGGTGAATCGCCGAGCTCGAGTCCTGACGGTCGAAGCTCGCCGCGCGGCACGAGACAAAAAGACTTCCGTCTGCGAAACGCACGGCTTGATAGCCAAGGGTCGTATCGTTCTGCACCGTCTGACACTCTGTGCGCGCAGTGGCTGAGAAGGACGCGCCGTTGCTGCCCGTGGGACCCGTTGCACCCGGCGTGCCTGCTTCTCCCTTGGCGCCGTCCACGCCATTGAGTCCATTCATGCCGTCGCTGCCATTCAAGGCAATCTGCTGCCAACCCGTAGTTCGGCACGCCATGAACACATCATGCTGCTCAATATAATAAATCTCACCAAGGTGCTTGTCGTCGCATTTTGGGAGCTGCTCGAAGCTAGCGACTGCCGCCGTCGAGATCGGCACCGATTGCGGCGAAACGCCGTTTGTTTCCGTTGGCGGAAGAATGTCTGCCGTTTGGCCGCAGGCAATCAAGGAGAGGGCGAAGAGTGCACGTTGCATAAGGTCCGCATCTCTCGGTGAGGATCGCTTCGCTGTAAAATTTTTTGCTGGGCGCTTTGCCTATAAGCGCTTGGCCCGGGCGCCAAAAACCGACAAAGAGCAAGCTATGACTTCCGGCGCGTTCAACCCAATCGTTCAGGCGTGGTTCGAGCAGGCGTTCGCGTCTGCCACGCGTGCGCAGATCTTGAGCTGGCCGCCCATCTTACGCGGAGAATCCACGCTGCTCTGCGCGCCGACTGGAAGTGGCAAAACGCTTGCCGCGTTTCTCGCTTGCATCGACCGGCTGATGTTTTCGCCTCCTCCGCCGAAAGACCGCCGCTGCCGCGTGTTGTATGTCTCACCGCTCAAGGCGCTTGCGGTAGACGTTGAGCGCAATTTGCGCGCGCCACTCCTCGGAATTGCCCGCTTAGCGGAGCAGCGCGGTGCCGCATTCACCATGCCAGAAATCTTGGTGCGCACGGGTGATACGCCAAGCAAGGAGCGCGCGCGTTTTCTGCGACAACCGGCGGACATCGTCATCAGCACGCCCGAGTCTTTTTATCTCATGCTCACGTCGAACGCGTCGGAGTTACTGCGTTCCGTTGAGACCATTATCGTCGACGAAATTCACGCACTCGTTCCCAGCAAACGCGGCACGCACCTAGCGCTGTCGCTGGAGCGTTTGCAATCGCTCACAGCTAAGCCGCTGCAGCGCATTGGTCTGTCCGCGACCCAGCGCCCGCTCGAAGAGGTGGCGCAATTCTTGGGTGGGGTGGTCAATGAGCAGCAGGACCGTCCGGTCACGATCATTGATGCCAGTGAGCCGAAAAAGCTCGCGCTGACGATAGAAGTGCCGCTCGAAGACATGACGAAGATCGTCGAGCTTCCAGCTGGCCCTGCCGCTGTCCAGCCTGCGCCAACTTCGATTTGGTCGGCGATTCATCCGCGGCTCGTCGAGCTCGTCAAACAGCACAACTCGACTCTCATTTTCTGCAACAGTCGCCGGTTGTCCGAGCGACTCGCGGGTGCAATGAACGAGCTTGCTGGAGAGACGCTTGTCTACGCGCACCACGGTTCCATTGCACGCCCGCAGCGTGTCGAGATCGAGGACCGCTTAAAGAGCGGAGGCATTCGTGCGCTCGTTTGTACGAGCTCGCTCGAGCTCGGAATCGACATGGGCGCAGTGGACCTTGTGGTGCAGATTGAGGCGCCGCCGAGTGTCGCGAGCGGCCTGCAACGCATTGGGCGCGCAAGTCATCAAGTGGGCGCAGTGAGCAAGGGGATTATCTTCCCCAAGTACCGTGCCGATCTGCTTGCCTGCGCTGCGCTCAGCAGAGCCATGCACGAAGGACGCGTCGAAGTGACGCGTTATCCACGCAAGCCTTTGGATATTTTGGCGCAGCAACTCGTGGCCATGGTGGCCATGTGTGAGTGGGAAGTTGATGCGCTGTTTGCACTCGTGCGGCAAGCGGCACCCTATGCAACGCTCACGCGGCGTATGTTCGACAACGTGCTGGATATGTTGTCTGGCCGCTATGCGTCTGATGATTTGGCGGATTTAAAACCTCGGCTCACCTGGGACCGCATCGCCAATAAGGTGAAGGCGCGGGAAACTGCCAAACGCGTCGCGATCAGCAACGGCGGAACGATTCCAGACCGCGGCTTGTTTGGTGTGTTCCTCGCTGGGGCCAAAACTACGACATCAGGGCGCATTGGCGAGCTCGACGAAGAGATGGTGTTCGAGAGCCGTGTGGGCGAGACCTTCGTCCTTGGAGCGTCGACTTGGCGCATCGAGGAAATTACCCACGACCGTGTTCTCGTGAGCCCGGCGCCGGGCGAGCCCGGGAAAATGCCGTTTTGGCGAGGTGATCAACCCTCTCGGCCGTTCGAGGTGGGTGCGATCATTGGTCAGTTCAGCCGCGAGCTGCTGGCTCTACCAGCGCCGGCTGCAGTCGATCGGTTGCACAAGGAACACGACTTGGACCGCCGCGCAGCTGCGAATTTGCTTGCGTATCTGCGAGAGCAGCAAACACGCGCGGGCGCGGTGCCGGACGACCAAACGATTCTCGTGGAGCGTTGCAAAGACGAGCTCGGTGACTACCGCGTTTGTGTGCTCACACCGTTTGGGACGCAGTTGCACGCGCCTTGGGCTATGGCGGCGTCCGCGTTGATCAAACAGCGCACCGGGCTCGATGTCGAGACGATGTGGACGAACGATGGTTTCGTCATTCGCTTTCCCGGAAGCGATGTTTCGCCCGACGCGTCGTTGATGCTTCCCACTGCCGCGGAAGTTGAGGCGTTGCTAACGGCGCAGCTCGGCTCTACTTCCATGTTCGCGGCGCGCTTTCGCGAAAATGCGGCGCGATCATTGTTGCTCACGCGGCGCCGGCCGGGTCAGCGCACCCCTTTGTGGATGCAGCGCAAGAAGGCCTACGATCTTTTGGCTGCCGTGTCTCAGCACGATTCGTTTCCCATTCTGCTCGAGACCTATCGTGAATGCTTGCAGGACGTCTTTGATTTGCCCGCGCTGTTTTCTTTCCTCACGCGTGTGCAGCGCCGTGAGGTTAAAGTCGTTACGCTCGATTCGCAAAAGCCCTCGCCCTTTGCGTCTGCGTTGTTGTTCGGTTTCGTTGCCAACTACTTGTACGACGGTGATTCGCCACTTGCCGAGCGCCGCGCGCAGGCCTTGAGTATCGATCAGGCGCAGCTGCGCGAGCTTCTCGGAGATGCCGAGCTACGTGAGTTGCTCGATGCCGAGGCCATTGCTGACGTGCACCAGCAGTTGCAGCAGCGAAGCATCAAGAGCGCGGATGCTCTGCACGATGCCTTGCTGCGTTTAGGTGATTTGACGCGGCAGGAAATCGTGGACCGCGCGGACGGAGACGCTGGAACGTGGATTGGCCTGCTCGAAAAGGCGCGCCGCATTGTACCGCTGCGGGTGGCCGAGACCTTGCGTTACGTGGCTGTCGAGGATGCGGCGCGCTACCGGGACG
The DNA here is from genome assembly GCA_044359465.1 of Myxococcota bacterium. Lineage (GTDB taxonomy): Bacteria > Myxococcota > JADLHZ01 > JADLHZ01 > JADLHZ01 > JADLHZ01. The sequence goes on along the minus strand of JBIKMD010000033.1, from coordinate 2,514 downwards.
CACTCGGGATCGTACTACCTTCGGGGCTTCCTGCGTCTCTGCTTGGCCCTGTGCCTGACGCGCTAGGCTCGCTAGTTTTGCGTTACGCGCGCACGCACGTGCCCTTCACGTTGCAGGCACTCAGCGGCCGCTTCGGTCTGCAGGAGAAAGAGATCGAGCCTGCGGTCAAGCGGCTGGTCGTGCTTGCAAAGCTGATGGAAGGGGCCTTCCTGCCCGGAGGTACTCAGCGCGAGTTCGTTGAACCAGAAGTGCTCGCGCAAATTCGCAGGCGATCACTCGCCAAATTGCGCCGCGAGATTGAACCTGTAGCGCCTGCAGTGCTCGGGCGTGCGCTCCTGAGTTGGCAAGGTGTGGCCACCGCGGAGCGCGAGCAGAAACACTACCGTCGCAAAGGGCTCGATGCGTTGCTCGATACCGTGGAACAACTGCAAGGCGCGCCGCTGATTGCGTCTGCGCTAGACCGCGAGATTCTACCGGCGCGGATCGAGGGTTACATGGCGAGTGACCTCGATGCGCTCATTGCAGCGGGTGAGGTCTTGTTCGTTGGCGTCGAGTCGCTTGGTGATCACGATGGTCGTATTGCGCTCTATCTCACGGATCACTTCGCGAAGTTATGGCGCCGGCCGCCTTTGCTAGAGCTAAACGAAGCGGAGCGAGCGATCGTTGACTACTTGAAGCGCAACGGCGCTTCCTTCTTTGCCTCGTTGCATAGCGGCGTTGGTGGAGGTTTTGCGCCCGATCTTTTGGAGACCCTGTGGTCGCTGTTTTTTCGCGGCGTCATCACGAATGACACGTTGCGCCCTCTGCGTGCGTACGTGAGAGGCGAGCCTTCCAAGAGTAAACGCGAGCGCTCAGGTCGCGACGTGCCTTCGTTTCGTTCGCGTCGGGCAGTTGTGCCCGCAGCGGAGGGGCGGTGGTCATTGCTCGAGTCGCGCGCTGAGACATCAGCAAGTGACACGGTCCGTGCTGCGGCGCTCGCGGAACAACTGATCGCTCGGTACGGGGTCGTCACGCGCGAAGTAGCGCAGGTCGAGAACATCGGCGGCGGATTTACTTTGGTTTACGACGTGCTCAAAACCCTCGAGGAGCAGGGCAGGGTGCGGCGCGGCTATTTCGTGAGTGGCGTGGGTGCCATGCAGTTTGCCGCACCTGGCGCTGTGGAACGTTTGCGCAGCCTGCGTGATCTGAATGACGCTTTCGAGGTGGCGGTGCTCGCGGCAACAGATCCTGCGAACCCCTATGGTGCTTTGCTCAAGTGGCCCGCGCCGGGCCTGTCGCGAAGCGCGGGTGCACAGGTGGTACTCGTTGGCGGTGCTCTGGGTGCCTATCTGCCGCGTTCTGGCCGGTCGCTTCACGTGTTTCTTCCTGAGCTTGAACCCGATCGCTCGCAAGTGGGGCGTGCGCTCGCTGGGTCGCTACCACGCAGGCGCGACGGCATTGATACGATCAACGGAACACCCGCCGTGGATCATCCATTCGCTGCGTATCTGATCGATGCTGGCTATGTGAGCTCGTCTGCGGGCTTCTTCTTCAGAGGTCCCGGTCGGCTCACGCTCTAATAGCGAAACGCGAGAGAGAGCGTACCACCGATGTATTGATCGAGGGCGCCGCCGAGGACGTAGCGATCGCCGGGGCTCGGGTTCATCGCAAAGAAGTAGTGCTGGTAATCAAAGGTGCCGCGGATCTCGAAGCCGAGGCCAAGCGGCACGGCTGCGCCAATCGCCGCATCGAAGCCGCCTGTCGTCACCCTCGGAAAGAGTGTTTGCACGCTGCTGATAACGATGCGGTAGCCGCCTTCTAGTGTGAGGTGCAGACGGTCAATGACCTTCACGCGCAGATTGAGCGCAGGACGCAGCGCCAAATACAAAACGGAAATTGCGAGCGGTGTCGTTTGTTGCGCAGGTTCCGAGAACGAGAACTGCTGGCCGAGGAAGCCAAAATCCGCTCGGATCTCGAAGCGCGGATGCGCGAAGCGTCCGCTGATGCCGCCGCCTGCCTCATAGGCAGTCACTGTGCGCCGTGAAGCATCAGGCGCACGCACCGAGAGCCCTGGGGCAAAAGATGCGAAGGCGTGTACACCGAACGCTGCCCCTATGCCCGTGGTGAAATGCGCTCCGGGAAACCATTGCGCACGCAAGCTCGGTGCTGCTGCAAACGGTTGGCGATGCGGAAAGAAGACGCCAAACACGTCATCATAAAGTGACAGGTCGCGCATGAACAAGCGCACACCGAGCTGAACGTCGATTGCAACTGGGCGCCATTCGGTTGGCTTTTGGCTTGGGACCTGTGTCGGCGTTGCTGACGGGGGTGGCGCTGGGGCTTTTTTTTCAGCAGGCGAGGGTGGCGGCGTTTGCTCTGCCTCGTCGTCTTCCTCTTCTTCTTCCTTCTGGTCTTGTTTGGGTGCTTTCTCTGGCTTCGCCTTGCTCTCTACTTTGGGCTTATTGGTTTTCGGACGCTTTTTCTTGGCCGCTTGGGCTTGAGCGGAGAACAACAACGCCGCAATCAGCAAGAGCC